>NZ_JBFRVM010000033.1:0-53447 GCF_041475145.1 Vibrio sp. 10N.222.49.A3 | reverse complement strand
GAGCTAACGGTTTATACGAACAAACTGTCTATACGAACTAACAGTTTACACCGACTAAGCCGTAGGTAGGTGACACGCTGCCCGATGACATGAGCTGAAAAAGAAATGATTTTATGACTAATAGGAAGTACGGTCGCTATTAACGGCTATCTGACGAATGCGGATACGCAACAATAAAAAACGGAGCACCTCGTGAAAGGTACTCCGTATATGATAGGTGCAAAACTTAGTGATACTTAAAGTTAGAGATTGAACAATCCCCGGTTTGAGCGTTGATTCTGAATGAAAAAGCATGTGAATGATAATCCACACCGTCATTCCAAATCGTCTCTCCAAATATCTTACATAGCTCTAGCTCACTTACTGAACCGAACTCTTCCATGTGTTTAGCGACAGATAAAAGTTTACCTCTTATCTCTGCAGTCCCTTCCGTGTTACTCAAGCAGTTGAAAGCCATAGTTTTTTGCATATTACCTAGCCAAAATATTTCTTGTTATTAAGTTATATGAATAATCATGATAACAATTTTCTGGCGTTTGTAAATCTATTTTGTGATGAATATCTCACATAGTCGCTTGCATTGGTCGGAAATTGAACGTCATTGTTGATAGTTACCACATTAGTTTTACAACTTATTGATAAAGCTTTGACTGATTATATTTCTGAATGTGTTGGTTTGTTCGAACTATGATTATTGGGATAATCAAGTTAAGCAAGTGAGTAATCATTTCAGTTTTGTACATCGTTTATCGGTTGGTTTGTGTGGCGAGCTTCGTCAATCATCGTCGCTTCTTTACGGTATTTTGAAGAGAGCTGACGAAATTTTTTACTGAGTGTATAAAGATCTTGCGAGAGTGATTGTGAGCTTTGTACGTGTACCTGTGCACTTTCTGTTTGACGCGGTAGTCTTGCTTTAGCGCAGTGTTTAGCTATGGTTTGCCACGAATGCGTTAGAGACTCCGCTCCATCTAGTTCTGTAGACACAATATACGCCTGTTTTAATAGAACCTCAGAGACATCATAAGCGGTATTCATATGACTATTGAGCTGCACATTAAATCTTTGTTCGTACTTTGCCCAAAGCCCAATGATCTGCTTTTCGTTGAAATGTTTAGATAGCAACGTTTGTGATTCATAGGTCGAGAGAACTTGGTTAAATTCTTTGGTGTATTGATTATAGCGTTCTTCAAATGATAACTGGCGATCTAACAGTGTTTGCCAGTTTTCACGGTCACAATGGTCTGCTAACGCGATATCGGCACTCAGAGGTACACTTATAATGACAACCTTCACCAAAAAATTCATGATTTACCTCTACTTAACTCGCTCTCTATTAAGAGTATAGATGAGCAGCAACATGAGTTGATGTACACTTGAAACATACCTAAAACGGAAGAGCTGGTGGATTTGATGAAAAAAGCGCTGATCGCTTTACTTGTGTTATTAATATTGGGCGGAGGAGGGGCTGCATACTATTTCTTCGTCATGAAAAAAGACCCCACTCCGCCAGATAAAGAGGAAGCGCCGGCTGTTGAAGTCGCGGCGCAATCTGAATCTGACCTTGCATCCCTCACTACTACTCAGCCTGAGCCAGAACAGACTGAGTTCTACGTTTTAGATAGAAAACTAAAAGTAGTCGAGCAGCCCGAAATTGATGGTTTGATAACCGACTATCTTTATAAGGGTGAAAAGGTCGAACTACTAGAGAAGCAAGGCGAATGGGCTCGTATCTCTGACTATATTGTTTTAAAGGAAGGCGGACCACAGACGGCGGAATGGATTTCAATGTCTGGGCTATCTAGTGATGAAGTGATTATCTCTGAGCAAGAAAACAGAGAGATACTAGATTCATACTTATCTAAATCCGATGATCTGAAGCTCCATCAAGAGAAGTTCCGCAACACGGTAGCTAAACTTATCTCTGAAGGGGAGTGCGACCCAAGTGATTTTGAAGAGTTAGGCGGTTGGGTTAAATCAGTTAAATACAGTAACCGAGATGTTTATTTTATTTATTGTGGTGGGTTGTCTCTTGAAAACAAAATTTATCTAGATGTAAATACTAATGAAACATTCACGAAGTAGGAGCCGACTCCCATTTAATATGGGTATTCGTCACTGACTTTTAATTACTCTATTTTTCCAAGATATTAACTAAAGCCTACTCATAGATTGAGTGGGCTTTTTTATGCTACCTATAATGCTTGTTTTTCTATTTACCCTGCAATTCATATTGAAGATTATATATAACCATCATTAAATATTTATTAATGAGTAATAAGGTCTTTCCTATTATTCTCATGATCAATCATTTCAAATTCCCACATTGCATTCTTCTTGAAACAAGCTGAGAGATATAGGTTTATCTCATATTAACAAAGGCTTATCTGCTTGGTGATAAAACTGAAATTAAATAAACTTTATTAATATCAGAGTTTTGCATTTGTTTACATGTATTTAACATTTCATTGGTTTTGGGATGTAAGTCTAGTTTTTAATCATAATGCGAAAATATTATCTATTTGTAATAATACTTTTTGATTTTGAGTTGTAGGGTTTAATTAAAGCAAAACGTAAAGTTTAATTATCAACTAAGACATTATCTTATTAACATCATTGTTATTTAATTGCTTGTAAGGGATGGAATCATTAATGAAAAAACTTGCTTTAATTACAGGGTCAAAAGGCGGTATCGGCTCAGCAATTTCCTCTAAGTTAGTTGCAGACGGCTATCGTGTTATCGCGACTTATTTTACTGGGAATTACCAATGTGCCTTGGATTGGTTTAACGAAAAACAATTCACCGAAGATCAAGTGAGATTGTTTGAATTAGATGTTACCAATACTGCGGAATGTGCGCTGAGCTTAAGCAAGTTGTTAGAAGAAGAAGGCACGGTGGATGTGTTGGTCAACAATGCGGGTATAACGCGTGACAGTGTTTTTAAGAAGATGGATGCCGAAGCATGGAAAGACGTGATTGAAACGAACTTAAACAGCCTTTTCAATGTTACTCAACCACTGTTTGCGCCTATGTGTGAAAAGGGTAACTGCCGAGTCATCAACATCTCTTCCGTCAATGGTCTTAAAGGTCAATTCGGACAAACTAACTACTCAGCAGCGAAAGCCGGGATGATTGGTTTTTCAAAAGCGCTTGCCGCTGAAGGCGCTAGGAGTGGTGTGACGGTAAATGTTGTTGCCCCTGGCTACACAGGCACGCCTATGGTTGAACAAATGAAACCTGAAGTCCTTGATTCTATAAAGAATCAAATTCCAATGAAACGGTTAGCGACGCCTGTTGAAATTGCCGATGCAGTTGGCTTTTTAGCGAGTGAGTCTGGGGCGTACATTACAGGTGAAACATTGTCTGTGAATGGCGGCTTGTACATGCACTAATTGGCGAAACTGAAGGGATTGGAATGATGGAAAAAGTATTTATGGTTGCGGCTAAGCGCACTCCTATTGGTGCATTCACCGGGTCGCTAAAAAACGTATCTGCGGGCGAGTTGGCTGGCGTTGCGATCAAAGGCGCGTTGGAGTCTGTCGATCTTTCGTTGGATGCGATTGATGAAGTGATCGTTGGTAATGTGATTTCGGCAGGTCAAGGTATGGGGGTTGCTCGTCAGGCTTCCATCTATGCAGGGTTACCTGAGGAAACACCTGCATACGGTGTGAACATGATTTGCGGCAGCGGCATGAAGTCGGTGATGGACGCAGCGTCGCACATCAAAGCACAAGATGCTGAAGTGGTTATTGCTGCTGGCGTTGAAGTGATGTCCCAAATCCCTTTTGTAGTGCCCGCGAGTGTTCGTAATGGTCACAAAATGGGTGACATCTCGATGAAAGACTTGTTGGTTGGTGATGGCTTAACCGATGCGTTTAATCATTATCACATGGGCATGACGGCTGAAAATATCGCGAACACGTTAAATATCTCGCGCCTAGCTCAAGATAACTATGCCCTAGAAAGCCAACAGAAAGCCGTCGCAGCGATTGAGGCGGGTAAGTTTAGCGGGCAAATAGTGCCTGTAGAAGTCAAGCAGCGCAGACAAACCGTCATTTTTGATACCGATGAGTATCCGAAGTCAGACGCGACATTCGAAGCTTTGCAAAAGCTTCGCCCAGCCTTTGACCGTGAAGGTTCGGTTACGGCAGGTAACGCTTCGGGCATCAATGATGGCGCAAGTGCCATTATCTTAGCGTCTGAATCGGCGGTAGCGAAATATGGCCTGACACCTTTAGTGGAACTGACCAGTTACGCACAGTCAGGTTTGGACCCAAAGATCATGGGGTTAGGACCTGTAGAAGCGGTTTCTAAAGCGCTTGATAAAGCGAATCTCACCCTCGAAGAAATCGATTTGTTTGAATTGAATGAAGCGTTTGCAGCACAAGCCCTTGGCGTAATGTACCAATTGTCAGAGCAGCATGATTTACCGCTTGATGCGTTCAAGCCAAAGGTCAATGTGAATGGTGGTGCAATCGCGCTTGGTCACCCTCTAGGTGCGTCTGGCAATCGAATTATTGTTTCACTCATCTATGAAATGCTTGAACAGAAAACGACTTATGGCGTTGCTTCGCTCTGTGTGGGTGGAGGAATGGGAACCGCTGTTTTGCTAAAAGGTATTGAAGGTTAGAGCCTAAGGTATCGGTAGCAAGCTTAAAAACATCGGATCAGCTTTTCAAAGCATCGCGAGCTCATAGATGAATGTTGGCTGAAACGATGATTATACAAATTTATTAAACTATGTATTCATCAGGAGTTACTTATGTACACGGATATTTTCAAAACAATTACTGACCAAACAGAAAAGCAATTTGAACCGTACTTAAAGTTCAACAAGTTGGTTGCTAAGAACATTCAAACGATGACAGAACTGCAAATGAATGCGATGCAGACTTATACGGATATGGGTCTTTCTCAAATGAAGGCAGTAAGCGAAATCAAAGACGTAAACAGCCTGACCGCTTTCAATAGTCAACAACTCACGGCATTAACTCAACTGTCTCAGCAAATGATGAGTGACAGTACAAAATTGCAAGCGGCTGCCAAAGAATTCAAAGACGATGTTGAAACACTAACAACTGAAAACTTGAAAACAGTCACACCTGCATAAATTTAATCGCCATCGAATGAGGCAGTTTTACTGTGACATTCGGTGGCGATTTTCCGATTATTGGGGTCATGTTATGTTTCAACACTTCTTTTCGGACTACCTTGTTAAACTTCAACAAACAAACCAGCAATGGTGGGATAACTTTGAACAAAACAAGGAAGCCGCGCAATCTCCCCTAAATCAAGCGATGCAAGAATTGAATTTTGATGATGCATCAAAAATCTTCGAGCAAGCCGCCAACCAACCCGCCGTCCTGCTTCAGCTGCAATCTCAATGGTGGGAACAGCAACTGCAAATCTGGCAAAACGCAGCACTGATGGGCAACACTGAAAGTGTCATCTCAGAAGATCGCAGTGATAAGCGCTTTATCGATGATGCATGGAAGAACGACCCTTTCTATAGCTTCATCAAGCAATCCTATTTGTTATTCAGTAAAAGCTACATCGACACCATCAATTCTATCGAAGGCATCGACGAGAAAACCAAAGAGCGTGTGGCGTTCTTTTCACGTCAGGCAATCAATGCTCTCTCTCCTAGCAATTTCATTGCGACTAACCCAGAGTTGATGAAACTGACGCTTGAGCGAAATGGTGAAAACCTGCTTGATGGGTTAGAGCAGTTACAAGCAGACGTTGAAGCGAGTGCTGATATACTCAAGATCCGCATGACCAACAACAACGCTTTTCGATTAGGTGTTGATGTTGCTAACACGGAAGGTGATGTTGTCTTTCAAAACGAGTTGTTTGAACTGATTCAATATTATCCCAAGACGCCGCAGGTCAATGCGACGCCTTTGCTGATCGTCCCGCCATTCATCAACAAGTACTACATTCTTGACCTTTGTGAGAAGAACTCGATGGTACGCTGGTTACTTGAGCAAGGACATAGCGTATTCATGATGTCTTGGCGCAACCCAGGTGAAGCGCAGAAGGATACTGAGTTTGGTGACTATGTCACGGAAGGCGTGGTTAAAGCCGTTGCTGCGATTGAAAATATCACAGGCAAAGAACAAATCAATGCGGCAGGTTATTGTATTGGCGGCACGGTACTCGCATCTACGGTGGCTTACTACGCTGCGAAGCGCATGAAAAAGCGCATCAAAACAGCGACCTTTTTTACCACCTTGTTGGATTTCTCGCAGCCGGGTGAGGTGGGCGCGTACATCAATGAGACAATCATCAATGCTATTGAGAAGCAAAACGATGGCAAGGGCTATATGGATGGTCGTTCGTTGAGCGTGACGTTCAGTTTGCTTCGAGAGAACAGCTTATACTGGAACTACTATATTGATAACTACCTCAAAGGCAGTAGCCCGATGGAGTTTGATCTTCTGTACTGGAACAGTGATAGCACTAACGTGGCGTCTAAATGCCATAACTTCTTGCTGCGAGAGCTTTATCTTGAAAACAAACTGGTTCAAGACAAAGGCGTGAAAGTGGGCGGCGTATGGATTGATTTGAATAAAATTAAGATACCAAGCTACTTCATCTCGACCAAAGAAGACCATATCGCGTTGTGGCAGGGGACTTACCGTGGTGCATTGAACACTGGTGGCAACAAGACGTTTGTTCTGGGCGAGTCTGGTCATATCGCAGGCATTGTTAACCATCCAGAGAAAAAGAAATACGGCTACTGGTTGAACGACAACTTAGATGACTCTGCTGACGAATGGCTAAACAACGCAAGTCACAACGAAGGCTCATGGTGGACACACTGGGATCAATGGTTACAAGGCTTTGAAGCTGACGAGAAAGTCGAACCTTTCAATCAAGGTTCCGAGCTACACCCTGTGATTGGCAAGGCTCCGGGTAACTATGTAAAACAGGTACTTCCTATCGTCGATAAAGAAGTCGTTGATGTACAGGCTCCGAAAAGCGACGCTTAGCTTGTTTAACGTGAGTGGTTGATACCTATTTCTACTAGGGTATTAGCCACTTATATCAGAGGTGCACTTATCAAGCGCCTCAATACCCAAACGCCGAATACCACTTGAGGTGTAACAATACAAATCGTCGTAAAAAAAACGGCCGTCTAGAGTTGTTGCATATGCCGTCAGTATGCTCCCACTATGAAATATCTCTATTCACCCTAAATTTACCTTCGAGTTGGCAAACTATTCGCTACTTTCATAAGGAGAAGTAGCGATGAATTACCGCATGTTAATGACTCTAGGGTTTTGTTTAGTGCAAATGTATTGGCTGAACTTGATGAACCAGGCTGGGGAGGCGAAGTTGGAGTATTGGTCGGCTTTGGTAGTGAAACCGATGACTCAGAGGCTGTAAAAAAAGGCAGCTTGAACAGCAAGGGAGAATCGGATTCGAGTGCGCTTGTTGTACCACTGGGACAGTTGCGCTACACGTTTGGTTCAGATAGCGACCAGCAGGTCTTTATGGGGACCTCGCGTGGCGATATCATTGAAGGTGTTTTTGCTTTTGAATTTGGCTACGCACTGGAATATGGCAATGAATCGGTTGTATCGTTCTCTTACCTTCCAACAATCGCAAATGGTGAAGTATGGGAAGACCCGTTCATAGCCAATACTGCGAGGACTAAAACCGATATCTCTGGTGATACCTTTCGTGTACAACTCGACAACTTATTAGATATTGGTTTATCGGGTGATTTCGCTGTCTACAAGCAAGACATTAAAAATGACAAATCGGGCGTTCACCTAGGAGTGCCAACAGGTGTACTCCAACGTGACGCTAAAGGCTATTATGCAAGCCTATCTATGGAGATGCCTGTTAGTGGGAGCTCTTTTATCGAACCATCGTTGTCTTATCAAAAACATCTTGCAGACGGTGAAGCAGTTTCTTTCTCTTATTACTCTGGCTCGTTGACCTACATAATGATGGTGGATGATCATGCATTCTCGGTCAATGCAGATTACAGCCACCGCTCATATGATGCATCCAATCCAGTATTCAAGAAAACACGTGAAGACAATGGATATAGCGCAACGCTTGGCTATGAATATATGGACGTTATGGGTTGGCAAGACTGGGGATTCAACGCATTAGCGGGTTATTCTAGTAACAATTCCAATATCGCATTCTATGATACCAGCGGATATTTGATGAGTGTTGGTGTTAGCTATCACTTTTAAGTAATTGACTACTTAATCACGATGAGTTGAGGGCTAGCATATTTGTTAGCCCTTTTTACTGTTTACTTTTTCGGCTAGAGGCTGCGACTGAATATGAGTGATGAAGCTTAAATTCAGTCAATGGCGACCCAAAATGTCCGGTCGGACCGCCATGAAGCTTGGTCATTCAACTTAAACGAAGTTAAGTATTGGTATTTGATTTTTCTTCGACCGGCAAATGAAGCCGAGCCAACAAGCCTCCCTCTATTTCCTCTGCTTCAAGGTGCCATCCTAGCTTCTTACATATTTTCTCGGTTAAATCCTGCCCAAGGCCAAAGCTATCTTGAAATGGCAGATCAAGTTCCTGTGTGTTTATATTCTTGATGACTATGCTGTTTTCTTCGAAATAGATATGGATAGTGCCGCTATGTGTGTATTGGAAAGCGTTACGAATGAGGTTACCAACGACAATTTTGATTGGAGTCTCTGGAAGTTCCACTGTTGGGGCATGAAGGTAATTGCGGATGATGTCGATCTCTTCACCTTGAATTAAATACTCCAACTCTTCTATCAAATTATCTAATAAAGCGACGACCGAAACTAAGCTCTGATTCGGTGGCGTTTCACTCTTTCGGACTAGCCAGAGCATGGTTTCGGTAATTTGCTGCATGTTGCTGCTCGCGCGGTCGATACGATTGATCGGGCGCTGTAAATCTGAGGGCAGGGAGATGCGCTCTAAGATCTCCATATTTGCTCGTATGATTGCAATAGGCGTTCTCAATTCGTGACTAGCATGAGATAGAAAACGTTGTTCTCTTTCTACCAAATGCGCATTCTTACTGAGTGCCTTTTCTAGATAAAGCGCAACTCGATTGTATTCACTGAATTTAAAGTTGGGAGCGGGGTTCGCCAATAGGTCGTTGGACGCGCTTTCTGACCATTCGACGAGTTGTTCGGTTTTTTTTCCTACTCGGTAACTGTAGAGCCAAAGCGCTAATACAATAAAAAATATATAGCCAAGAGCAATATAGATAATAAGGTTGAAGCGATGATCGAACCACACATCTATTGTGTCGCCAATTAGGCGGTAGTCGTACCGAGCGACTCCGAATACCAATCGTCCGTCTTCGAGAGCAAAACGGTAGACACCAAAGACAGCCTCTTTCTTGATGTCGTTGGTAACCGTTTCATCAACGAAGACGACAGTGAACTCATCATTAACAAATGTCACATCCCGAAGTACGTCTTTACCATCGACCTTTATGTTAGGCAATTGGTCATAATAAAATGACACTACGTAAGATTTAGGTAGTTTGGCTTCTGGATTTATAAGGCGTACTTCGTTAAAGCTCAACCATTCACTGGCGAGTCGCATTTTTACTGAATCTTCTATTCCATATTCAAAGTGACGGATTAAAAGTTCTCCGAATAGTAAGGCTGTCAGAAGTGACAAGCCCAAGAAAAAGGTAGTAAGGTGACCCCGTATTGGGAAGCTCTTTTTCATGCTCATGGTTACTCTTTTATCCTCAGACCTTGGCCAACGACGGTTTCAATCAACTTAGATTCAAAAGGCTTATCGATTTTTTGTCTCAGTTGATAAACCTGTACTTTTATGTTGTTACTTTCTGGTGCGTCATTTGGCCACAATCACTCCTCTATTTCTCTACGAGTAACGACTTGTGGAGTTCGGCGCATGAGGAGTTCTAAAAGCATTAGATTGAGTCGATTTAAGTCCAAGACTTGTCCTGATCTTGATACTTGCTGGCTTTCTAGGTCATAGACTAAGTCACCTTGTACTAACCTTTTTTGTTGGCTACTTCTTCGCTTAGAGAGCGCCTTGATACGTAAGGTGAGCTCTTTCATTGCAAATGGCTTGATTAAGTAGTCATCGGTGCCTGCATTGAAGCCAGCTTCTTTGTCTTGCAGCGTATCTTTTGCCGTCAGCATCAAAATAGGCGTATCGTCACCGTCGTCTCGAAGTCTTTCACAGACAGTAAAACCATCTATTTTGGGTAACATTAGGTCAAGAAGAATAACGTCATAGTAGTTTTGTTTTGCGAGTGTAAAACCGCTTAACCCATTGTAAGCATGATCGCATTTGATGTTTTCAAATTCGAGAAACTCTGCAACTGAAGCGGCGAGCTCCTTGTCATCTTCAACTAATAACACGTTGATAGATAAGTTAGATTTCATTTTTCTTAACCCCAGTAAAAGAAGCGGATCGTTGGGTGGTTATGTTGTGAAACAGCTGCTTGATATCTTGCTGAACCATTAGCAATACGGGTACCAAAAGAAGTGTTATTACCGTTGCAAATAAGATTCCATACCCCATTGACGTAGCTGCTGGTATTAAAAACTGAGCTTGAGGAGAGGTTTCTGACAGTAAGGGCACTAAGCCAAAATACGTGGTTGCAGAAGTCAGCACAATAGCCCTTAAGCGTCCTGTTCCTGATTCAATTAACGCCTCGTATACGGTATCACCACTCATTATCTTGGTATTAAAGCGTGAGATAAGTAAGAGGCTATCATTCACGACGACCCCGGTTAATGCAAGCATTCCGAACAGAGAAAGTATACTGATGGGTATCCCTTGGATTAAGTGTCCCATCAAGGCGCCCACAATACCAAATGGAATTGTGCACATGATCAGCAGTGGCTGGAAATATGAGTTGAGTGGTATTGCAAGCAATGCGTAGATGCCGACAAGAGCGATAGCAAACACGCTATACAGTGAATTAGATATTTGTTCCTGCTCTTGTTGCTGTCCAGAAAGGACAATGTTTAGGTCACGATACTTATTCTGTAATCTTTTAAACAGGTCGCTATCTAACTTATCAATGATCTCTTCTGGAGAGGCGATAGTTTTATCAACATCAGCTGATATCACATTGACTCTGTTACGATTCATTCGTTCAATGTTTTTGGACACATATCGAGTCGATATATTGGCTACCGCATTGAGTGGTACTAACTTACCATTGCCCAAGCGAATTTGTGCGTATTTGAGATTATCCAGTGTTTGTCTTTTTGCCCGCGGATACTGAATTTTGACCTTTATTTCATGCGAACCTTCTTGAAATTGCTGCACTTCATAACCTTGATAGGCCATGTTGAGTTGTTGTAAGAGGTTCGATGTAGTAAGCCCCATCGTTAACCCCATATCGTTAACTTTAATATCAACTTGGGCTTGTGTATTCGCGAGGCTACTTTTTATGCCATGCACACCTTGTACATTACTGAGATGCTCAGTCAGTTCGCGAGTTGCGTTGCTGATCGTTGCTTCATTTTGACTTCTTAATTCTATGCTTATTGCTTTATCGCTGATCATATCGGCTAAGAAATTGGCGCTGTCTATGCCTTCAAGTGTTGGGGCCATGGATTGCCATTCTTTAGCGATAGCACCCGCGCTGATTGGGCGTTGAGTGTTGCTCGAAAGGCCAACAATGATTTGCGAACTGTTATTGGTGGTTTCTACCAATACACTTTGGATTGGTGGTACAGACAGCGCATATTGCTTCACCAACGAATCATTCAATGATGCCGCCATTTGTTCAACTTTAAGTGTTTCACGTTGTACTAATCCGTAGCCAGTATCATCTTCGAATGCGAGCTCGATCGTGATGAAGTTAGTAGAAATCTCCGGGAAAAATACCGACTTAAGTTTGCCGGTTATTAGCGAACCGCCAACTAGAATACACAGGGAAAAAAAGCCACAAATTACAGCATAACGGTAGCGTATAGCCAGTTGTAAACAGGGTTTGTAGAGATGCCAAGTGATGTATTTGAAACCACGTAGAACACGCTGTTGAATATAGTGCCATACGGCAGGGATACCCCATGCTGAAGTCGGTTCCATTTTGACTCGGGCAAGGTGAGCTGGGAGAATTAATTTGGACTCAATGAGTGAGAAAATCAGACAGAAAGTTGCAGCCATGGCAAATTGCGCAAAGATCTTACCGAGTTCCCCTTCGATTAAGCTGAGAGACATAAAAGCGACGATGGTCGTCAACACACCAAATGTGGTTGGTGTTGCCACTTTTTGCGCGCCAGCGATGGTCGACTCAACGGAAGCTCCGTGTTTCTCTCTTTGTTCGTAAATACTTTCACCAATGACGACTGCATCATCAACAACAATTCCGAGGGCCATGATGAAGCCAAAGGTGGTTAATTCATTAAGGGTGAGTCCAAAGAAAGAATCTCCCATAAGGACCATTGCGCCGGCAAACGTAACAGGTAGGCCAACGGCAACCCAGAAAGCCACACGTATGTTTAAGAGCAGAGCCAGTAAAATAACAACGAGAGCGATACCTTGAGCACTGTTCTTAAGTAGCAAAGATAAACGGTTTTTAATCGGCTCACTTTGATCATTCCATTGGGTCAGGTGGATACCGTTCGGCAGAGTCAATTGGTAAGCATCAACGATGGATTTGGTCTCTTGGGCTAGCTGGTTGATGTTTGATTGACCATACATTTTCACCTTTAATCCTACTGATGGATGGCCGTTATAACGAGTAATGATGCCGTCGTCGTCAGATCCTAATTCAATATGTGCCACGTCGGACAAGAGTATGGTTTGCCCTGTTGCTGTGCGTTTAATTGGCAGCGAAGCGAACTCTTTCGCGCTTCGGTGTTGCTGGTCCGCTTTAAGAACTAACGTCCCTTGAGAACCTTTGAGCTGGCCGGCCGTTTGGGTTAATGATTCTGCTCTAATTTGGCTGACGATTTGCTCCATCGTAAGACTGAAAGCTTGCAATTTGGCCTCGTCAATTTCAATCGAGACCTGCTGAGATTTTCGGCCAATGTAATCAACCTTTTGTATCAAAGGAGAGTCTAGGAGCTTGTGTCGTAACTCGTCTAAATAACGCTGTAATGCACCGATAGGCACGTCACCAAACAGGTTAATTGAAACTACCTCTTCAAGGTCGGCTTGACGCGTGATCACTGGTTTTTTTGCTTCACTAGGTAAATCGCCAATAGCATCAACCACACTTTTTACATCTTGTTGCAGTTTGTCGAGTGAATAGCCACTCGACTTAGTGATGGTTACCGTTGCACCGTCACTATTTGAACTGCTGTGTATTTGTTTGATGCCTTCTACACCTAACAATGAATCTTCGATTTTTATCGCAATGCTTTCTTCAGCCGAGCGGGCTGAGCCACTTTGATATTCGACACTTACCGTAATATTGGTTGGGGGGAGTGAGGGGAAGCTTTCTACCCGTGATTGGATAACCGAAAAACCGCCCGCGACTATGATCAAAACCATTAAAAGATTTGCGGCAACTGGGTTGTGAACAAACCATGCGATAACGCCATGAGTTTTTAGGTTATTGTCCATCATTCACCTCTTTAAGTGATTTGTCCCCAGAGGCAGGAGTCGGGAGGCTCCGATTTAATGCGAGTTTTTCCGTGTCGTCTGCGTGAGAGCTATCCGAAAGTGCTAATACTTGCATTCCCTCCACGTAGCTGGACAACGGCTTTACAACCAAAGTGATGTGTTGATTTAGGTTGCCCTGTTCAAAACCAATCGCATCGATATCTTGAAACAGTGATTGAGTCTTGTGACGATGAAGTTGACCTTCTTTGACGTACCAAATATTGCCGTCTGCAGTAATGGAAGAGGATGAAACTACAAAACTATCTGAGTGGCTCTTACCTTGAATGACAACTCTAACAAAGCTCCCGATCAGCAAAGGATCTGGCTGTTGAAGAGGGGAGTCTATTTTTAATATGAGGTTACGCATACGTGTTGATTGTTCCACGAGCAGTGAAAGGTGACTCGCCCGTGCTGCCCATTGTTGCCCTGAATCTAAATCAGATGCTGACTGAATTGTCACCGACAGTGCACTCAAATCGGAGGGGAGCTGTTGCCAGTCGCGTTCTGTGAGCTGAAGATGTACTTCAGCAGTTTCTATGGATTTGATCTGTCCCAACGAGGTTCCGGATGCAACAACACTGCCTGTGGTGACGTTGCTTTGGCTGACAATGGCATTATAAGGAGCATGGATATTCGTGTTATTTAGTTGTTGCTTAGCATCTTCAACTGCTTGTTGTGCGGCGTTTAATCGTGCCTTTGCTGCTTTAAACTGAGGCTCTCGCAAAGCGAGGGGGCTCGGTGCCTCTTCTATACCTGAAGTTTTCCATTCTTTTTGAGCACGTTGATGTTTGCGTTGTTCTTGGAAAAATGAAAGTTGTGCGTTAGCTAGATCCTTTTCTGCGTTAGCCAGCAGTACTTGGTAACTGGAATCGTCAATGTGAAATAGCAGATCACCTTTAGAGATTTGTTCTCCTAGTTTAAATTTTTTTGCTTTCGAAAGAATCACTCCTGAAACCTGGCTCGTGAGCGTTAAAGTTTCTTCTGGAATTACCTGCCCGTAACCTTCAATGGTAGAGCGGTGTTGCCCGGCAGCAATGTCGACTGTTGTGACTTTGATATATTGTCGAGGCTGAGCTTCCAGCGCTAACGTTGTTTCTTCGGGGATTGACTTCATGATGTACATCGCGGTGGCAATGATACTGAGCAAGCCCAAAGCCGTAACAAGTATCTGTTTCATTTTAAACCCCCATTCCTAATGCTAACCCTAAGGTAATTCTGTTTGAGAGCCGAGTACGCTGAGTATTAAGCAACTGGATTTTAGATTGGTAAATAGATTGTTGGGCGATAAGCAGTGCCAAAACGTCACTGGCTCCTTCCTGGTAAAGGTTTTGATAGTTTTTCATACTAGCCTTGGAGAATGTAAAAGCATCTCGATAATGCTGTTCTTGTTGTTTGAGGTAGAACTCTTTGTCTAGTGCATTTCCTACCTCATTGATGGCAACCAATAGTTTCTTTTGGTAATCAACAAAGCTCTCTTCTGCTTGAAGCTGAGCTATTTTTGCTTGGGTTTGTAGTGATGATTGGTCAAGAAGAGGTGCGCGGATCCCCCCAACGAGATTCCACAGGGAAGGATTGTCGATAAGCTGGTTTGGTGTTGAACCGCTACGATAAACAGAGGCAGACAGCGTGAATTTAGGCAGTAGATCTTTGTAAGCAACTGCCGCGCTTTTGTCGGCGGCGAGCACTTGCTGATAAGCGGCAAGGAGGTCAGGACGTGATCCAATCATTTCTCCGGGAAGACGTAATGGCGGAGCTTCAACTTCTGGGATCGTGAAAATCATTCGGTTAAGCTGGGTGTCGCTCTTACCTCGTAAGGTATTAAGGCCTCTGATTGCGATAAGCTGATCTTGTTCTTTAGCCGCTAAACTCGCTCTTACTCTGGATGTTGCAGCACGAGCGGTGTCGAGGTCTGCTTGTTCTTTAAACCCATCGAGCACTTGCTCTAGTACAATATTCTCAGTGTTTGAAAGGCTTTGTAGCCAGCGTTGTTCAACCCCGATCACTCTTGCTCTGTAAGCAACATCAAGCCACGCCTCTATTACGCGAGCCGCGAGAGAGTTTTGTGCGTAAGCATAGTCGAGTTGTGTTGCCTGTTGTTTCGCGTTAGCTGCGCTTGCTGAGTCAGCTAAGCGTCCCCAAACATCAAACTCCCAACTTAAATTCAAAGACAGTTTGTGACTGTTCTGAATTTGACTTGTTTTTTTGTCTAGAGGCTTGAAAGTCTGTATTTAAAGAAGGTTGAAGGTATTGATCACTTTGAGCCGCTAATAGTTCAGCTTGCTTCAAGCGAAGTGCAGTTTTATGTAGGTCGTGGTTATTGGTGAGGGCTTCTTGAACCAGATCGGCGAGAGCTTGATTGTTGAACAGCGAGAGCAATTGTGTCGACATCGTAGTGTTTACGTATCGTTGAGAGCTTTCCCATTGCTCGGGAATCTGGGTTGTATTGTTCAAACTGGCTTGCGGCGTTGGTGATAGAGAAGCGCAACCCGTGAGATAGGTCAGACTACCCAGTAGTAATAACGCGGATAGGGGGTGGTGTGTGTTCATGCTGTCTTACTCTAAGGTATTTATCTATAGATATACCTAACAGCGAGTAAATTGGAGGTGAAATGAGTGTTTGGTTATTGATTAAAATTGGATATGGATATGGGCTAGTAAAGGGTTTATGAAAGAACTTCTGAAAAAATAAAAGCCACTGAAATCAGTGGCTTTCTAGACTTGTCCGTTTTATCTAATCAGACCATACATGGAATGTGCTCACCTCATACCCCTCGAATAGCAGGCTCTATTAAAAGAAAGGGGTGACATCAATTTCAGCCTTCGTAGGAGAAATTGCTTTTACAATCGTATGCCAGCTGTGTTTTAAATCCACATACTTGACGTCAATGAAACGTTTATTCTTTCGTGAATAGAAGCACTTAACGACAGGCTCAACAGGAGCATCATCATTCGATGACCATACGATTCCAAGATGGCCATTGCTCAGCTCAACGATGGCCCCAATAGGGAAAATACCAATGCAATTAATAAATTTGTACACCAATTGCCGGTCTAAGTGATTAGGTGTCATACCTAACATTATTTTAAACGCTTCCGCTGGGCTCATTCCACGTTTGTAGCAACGGTCAGCCGTCAATGCGTCATAGATATCGACGATACAAGCCATTCGGCCGTGCTGCGGAATTTGCTCGCCACTCAATCCATTAGGGTAACCTGTACCATCTAACTTTTCATGGTGCATTAAACATACATCACGGCTAATTTGACTTAAGCCTTCGATTTTTTTGATGATAGGTTTAGCAAATACTTGGTGTTGCTTGATGTGAGCGAATTCCTCCTCGGTTAAACGAGAAGGCTTGTGCAAAACATTATCATCGATATGCACTTTACCGACATCATGAATAATCCCACCAATAGCCAATGGCTTTAATCGGTCTTTGCCAAAACCCAAATGCTTGCCAAATGTGACCAAAAGTGTGGCGACATTAACGGAATGTTCAAGCAAATAGGCATCTTTCTTACGTAATGCAGAAACACATTGCAAGGCATCTGAATTGATCAGTGCTGATTCAATCAGCTCATCCGCCCAACCATCCAGTTCATCCGCAACAAACGTATGCGAATCAAATGTTGCCGTAATAATTTTCTGAGCAAGACCGCGCGCTTCTTGGATGATTCGCTCTGCATTTTTTTGTCTTACTTCTCGAGAGACCAATTTACTTGGAGAATTTTTACTGCTCTTTTGTTGTTCCTCACTCGTTTCGTCATCAGGAACGGGGTGAAATTTACAACCTTTAGCAGAGAGCTTCTTGTCAACCCAGACATACTTAATGCCTTTATTAACTAATGTATCAATTCCTTTTTTTGAAGACACGCGTCCAGCGTTAGATAAATAAACACGCTCACTTTTCTGAATTGATGTAACAAACATTCCCACAACCAATGTGTTTATGGAAATTTTTACTGAGTCTTTAAGGTCGAACTGCATTAAATTCAATTAAGTGTTGTCAAAAACAGTGTGATTCTAATCCAATTTCGCGACGAATCTAGTCAAATTGTTGATTTATTTACTCAAAACACCTGAAATTAAAAACAAAAGGCCGAAATGTCACAGAGTTATGCTTCGATCTTAGCGATATTGTTTACAACGGTTAAGTGGCAGTGGTGTAGTAATAAGCGTTCTTTTCTAATCGAAGTGTCTATCTAAAGGGCTCTGTAGAAAGGTACTTTGTATTGTGGATGTGACTTAAGAGGTGAGGTAGGGAGGTTGCCACCTATTAATAAAAAGATAAAACGTTAGATATTAAAAAAGCCACTGAAATCAGTGGCTTTTTAGAGTCAACCCATATCAGAATGGATTAAAATTAGCTGATAAAAGTTGACGTACTCTTCGATTTCTAATCGATTTCTTTGTCTTTAGTCATAGATAAAAGCCAAAGAGATACGGCTGCAACACCTGCAAAGCCACCAAGAATGATAACTGGCATAGCGCTGTAACCTAGGATGTGCCAAATTACGTTCTCTAAAGTACTCATTCAATCGCTCCTTATTGCCAGCCTTCAACGCCGTGCATGTCTGGTAGTTTGTGTGCGATACCTTTGTGACAGTCTACACACGTTTTTTCACCAGAAGCTAGCGCTGTCGAGTGTTGTTTCGCACTACGAGGGCTCTGCTCTGAGAAGTCCATGTAATCGAACTGGTGACAGTTACGACACTCAAGTGAATCATTCTTTTTCAATCGAGCCCATTCGCGTTCTGCTAAGTGAGCACGACGTGCTTTGAACTTTTCTTCAGTATTGATGGTTTTCGCAATAAAGTGTGCGTATAGCTCTTTAGAAGCCTGAACCTTACGAACAATTTTATCTGTCCACTCATGAGGTACGTGACAGTCTGAACAGATAGCACGAACACCAGAACGGTTAGAGTAGTGAATTGTTTCTTGGATTTCAGCAACGATAGGTGCGTGACAACCAGAACAGAACTCTTCCGTATTGGTTGCTTCCATACCCGTGTTGAATGCACCCCAGAACAAAAGACCACCCGAGAAACCCAAGAACAAAACAACGCCTACCGCTGCTTTACTTGGTGTCGCGAGTCTTTTCCAAAACGCTTTAAGTAATTTTATCATATATAGCCTCTCTTACAGTCCGGCTACGATTAACGCAGTGAATCTACAGGTTTGAACTCGTTCTCAACTAGCGGTTTAGCATTAGCTTGAGGTACGTGACACTGTAGACAGAAGTAACGACGAGGTGAAACATCAGCAAGTACCGCATCTTCGCGGTTCATGTAGTGAGTTACACTCACTTTAGTTGCACCCATTTCTTTTGCGTTTTTCCAGCTATGACAAGCAAGACACTTGTTAGCGTTAAGAGACACTTCATAGCTACGAATAGTATGAGGTACTAAAGGTGGTTGGTATACGTAGTCACTCTCAAGTACTTGGTCACGAGGAAACTTTTTGAAGTCATCTGCTGCGCGAGTTGCTTCAAGTTCACTTGCACCACGTAGAGATTCTACGCCACCAATGCCGCCTGGGTTATCCAGCTCAGCTTGAGCTTGAACTGCACCAGCTAGCAAAAGACCAGCTGATAGTAGGGCAGTAATCAGTTTTTTCATGGTTAATTTCTCCGCCTAAAGGCTAATTCTTTGAGTGGACTACTTCCTTCAAAAAGTGATGAAAAAAGTAGTCGCAATATTAAATACGTTAGATCTTGTATCTAGGTTCGAAAAGCGCTTGGCTCTTAAGAAACCTTAGTGATCTTAACTGGACACTTCTTGTAATCCGTCTGCTTAGACAGAGGATCCGTTGCATCCAAGATCAACTTGTTGATCAGAATTCTTGCATCAAAGAATGGTACGAATACCAAGCCTTGTGGTGGACGGTTTCGACCACGAGTTTCAACACGAACGCGTACTTCACCACGTTTGTTTTCGATAAGAACTTCATCACCACGGCGAAGGCCACGAGCTTTAGCGTCAGCAGGGTGGATGTAACAAAGTGCATCCGGTACTGCTTTGTAAAGTTCTGGTACACGACGAGTCATAGTACCTGTGTGCCAGTGCTCAAGAACACGACCTGTACATAGCCACATGTCGTATTCGTCGCTTGGTACTTCTGGTGGTGCCTCGTAAGGAGCATTGATGATAAGAGCTTTACCATCTGGTTTACCGTAGAAATCCCAACCAGAACCTTTCTTAGCGTATGGATCTGAACCTTCTTTAAAGCGCCACAGTGTTTCTTTACCATCAACAACAGGCCAACGTAGGCCACGGACTTTGTGGTAAGTGTCGTAAGGTGCTAAATCGTGACCGTGATCGCGACCAAAGGCTGCGTATTCTTCGAATAGACCTTTTTGAACGTAGAAACCTTGAGCTTGAGCATCGTCGTTAAGCTCTTGTGCTTCAGACAGTGGGAATGCATCAACGTTGCCGTTTTTGTATAGCACGTCGTACATGGTTTTACCACGATACTCAGGTGCTTTAGCTAGAAGCTCTTCGCCCCAAACTTCTTCAACAGTGAAGCGTTTAGAGAACTCCATGATTTGCCATAGGTCAGACTTTGCTTCACCTACGGTTTTAACTTGTTGGTACCATGCTTGTGTACGACGCTCAGCGTTACCGTAAGCACCTTCTTTTTCAATCCACATTGCTGTTGGAAGGATAAGGTCAGAAGCTTGAGCTGTTGCTGTTGGGTACGGGTCAGAACATACAATGAAGTTGTCTGGGTTACGGTAACCTGGTAGACGTTCAGTGTTGATGTTTGGACCAGCTTGCATGTTGTTGTTACACATTACCCAGTACGCGTTGATCGTACCATCTTTTAACGCACGGTCTTGCGCAACAGCGTGTTTACCCGGTTTAGGTGGGATAGTGCCTTCTGGAAGCTTCCAGATGTCTTCTGCAATCTTACGGTGTTTAGGGTTAGCAACCACCATATCTGCCGGTAGACGGTGAGAGAACGTACCTACTTCACGAGCTGTACCACATGCAGATGGTTGGCCAGTAAGTGAGAATGGGCTGTTACCTGGAGTAGAAATCTTACCTGTAAGAAGGTGGATGTTGTACACAAGGCTGTTCATCCATACACCACGAGTATGTTGGTTCATACCCATAGTCCAAAGTGACATTACTTTGATGTTTGGATCTGCGTATTGCTTAGCCAGCTTGATAAGGTCATCTTGAGATACACCTGACATTTCAGATGCTTTTTCAACGGTGTATTCAGCAACAGAAGCTTTGTAGTCTTCGAAGCTGATATCAGTCATTTTACCTGAGTTAGGGTTCGCAGCGGCTTTCTGTAGTGGGTCATTGTCACGAAGGCCGTAACCGATGTCTGTTGTTGCTTGCTTGAAGTTCGTGTGTTTGTTCACGAATTCCCAGTTCACCGCATCGTTTTGAATGATGTAGTTAGCGATGAAGTTAGCAATCGCAAGATCTGATTGAGGTTCGAAGATGTAACCTGTGTCTGCAAGCTCGAAAGAACGGTGGTAGTAAGTAGACAGTACGTTTACTTTAACGTGTGGGTGGCTTAGACGACGGTCTGTAATACGAGTCCATAGTACTGGGTGCATTTCTGCCATGTTTGAACCCCACAGTACGAATGCATCTGCGTGTTCAAAGTCATCGTAACAACCCATTGGCTCATCGATACCGAAAGTACGCATGAATGCACCTACCGCAGATGCCATACAGTGACGAGCATTTGGATCGATGTTGTTTGAACGGAAGCCCGCTTTCATCAGCTTAACCGCTGCGTAGCCTTCCATTACTGTCCACTGGCCTGAACCGAACATACCAACGCCTGTTGGACCGTTCTTCTTCAGAGCGGCTTTCCATTTCTCAGCCATTACGTCGAAAGCTTTGTCCCAAGATACTGGTGCAAAATCACCATCTTTGTGGAACTCACCATCTTTCATACGAAGAAGAGGCTGTTCAAGACGGTCTTTACCGTACATGATTTTTGAAAGGAAGTAGCCTTTAATACAGTTAAGGCCTTTGTTTACAGGTGCTTCTGGGTCGCCTTGAGTCGCGACCACTTTACCGTTTTGAGTACCAACTAGTACCGAACAGCCCGTACCACAAAAACGACAAGGCGCTTTATCCCACGTGATTTTTGTTTGATCAGAGCTAGCAATCAGGTTGGTTGCTGTTGCTGGTAGAGTTACACCTGCAACGGCTGCCGCTGATGCAGCTGCGTTTGCTTTCACAAACGCGCGTCTTGTCATTTTCATACTTCACCCTCAAGTTGAGAATTGTTGCTTCCAGTTTCTAAATCCGTTTCGTCTAGTCCAGTCTCGATTTGGTGATAAACCAAAGCTGTCCCTAAAACGTTCGTAATATTATTAATTTCTTCGATGGTGTCCGTAACAAAACCTTGGTTCTCGGTTTCTAGGACCACGATGATTTTGCCTTCAGGGCTACTGCCGTAGATTTCCGCATTATCGTATTGCTCGATTTGTGCTTTGATCTCGTCTAGATGCTCTGGGCTCACATGCACGACTAAACTTGATATATGCACTTCATTTAGTGCCATAAATTGCTCTCGTTATTTTTGTTTTATGCATTACTCACAAGAATAGCCGAAGTAGGGCAAACTGCTACGCAGGCTCCACAACCGCTACACTCATCTAACTCGATTTTTGGTAGAGCAACACTGCCTGCTCTAAGTTGAAATTGAATCGCCATAGGTTCACACATGTCACCACAGCTTCGGCATTCAACATTTTGTTGGGCCAAGCATTTATCAGAGATAGTTGCTTTTGCCAGCCAAGGCGTTTCTTCCTCGGGTTTAAAAATTGGCTCTGGACAAACGTCTGCACATTGATAACAGAATGTACATTCGTCTTTTGAGAAGTCGACAGTAGGAAAACCACCGTCGCCGACAATGATGATGTGTGTCTCGCAACTTTCGATGCATTTACCACAACGTGTACAATCATCTGCGAAGCTTTCTAGACTTTTAATCCAAGGCAATCGAATTTGGCTTGAATCTACTTTTCGCCTAGAAAATAGGCGTCGTCTCGATAGGTCTATCATTAAATGCCTACTAATGTTGCTAAGATGTTGTAATTGTAGATCATTGTTTCGTTAATATCTTGTCATTTATCCTCACAAGTAGTGTAGTTTTAGAAATATTTGTATAAATACCCCTTAAGGGCTAAATAGGATCCTATATTGTCTTAGATCAATAAATTATGAAGCGTTTGGTCACATATTGAATGGAGCTCTGTTTTTTGATGTGTGACAATAGGTTCCCGATAGCCATTTTTATACCTTCAGGATATTAACTTTGCTTATTAAACCTGTTTCATCTGTGACGAGTACAATAGCTAAATCATTGCTATTTATATTGCTCCTTTCAGTTGCCACCACCGGTTTTGCTATTTTTACATTGGCGTCCAGCCTTAATGATGCCGAGGCGGTTAATGTTGCTGGCTCGATGCGCATGCAAAGCTACCGTTTAGCGCATGATATTCAAATAGAATCAGTGGATTACGATTCTCATATTCGTGAATTTGAAAGTTCCCTTTATTCCACATCGATGACTAATTTGGTGAGTTGGGAAGTACCAACTGATATTACAAATGATTATTATTTAATAATTGGCCGTTGGCATGAATTGAAGCAGGTTTTAAATAGCGAAGATAGAAAACACTACCTGGTACTCGTTGAAAATTTTGTTATTGAAATCGACCGCTTTGTTTTTAAGTTACAAGAATTTTCAGAAAATAAATTAATTAAATTGGCATGGGCTGGTGGTATAGGTCTAGGTGGAATACTCGTCATATCTCTTTTTGTTGTTCATTTTGTACGTAAACAAGTTGTTAAGCCTCTACACGCTCTCGTTAGAGCTAGCCAGAGAATCAAAAATAGTGATTTCGAGGTTAAGTTAGAGGTTACCAACAATAATGAACTGGGCATTTTGACCAAAACATTTAACTCGATGGCGAAAGATTTAGGCGTGCTGTATCGAAACCTTGAAGATGTTGTCGATGCCAAGACGGTTGAGTTACAAAATGCTAACCAATCATTACAAGCACTCTATTATTCTTCTCAAGAACTCACGGTAACGCGTGTTGCACCGGAAAATTTCCGAGCTATTTTGCAGCACTTGGTCAGTCTAGAAGGGATTGAATCGCTAAGGTTAGAAATCGTCGATAATTCGGGACGTTCTTTGATTATGGATGAAGGTTACGACCCGACTTGCGATTATGAAAAGTTTGAAATGAAACTGGATGATAACGAACTTGTTTTGGGTTATCTGTATTGCTCATATCATCACGGTCATTCAACTAAGACGCTAATTGAGAGTTTTATCCAACTGCTATCGAGAGCTATCTACTATAATCGTGCTCAAAAGAAAGCTGAGCAGCTTATTATTATGGAAGAGCGAGCGACGATTGCGCGTGAACTGCATGATTCATTGGCCCAATCGCTGTCGTATTTAAAAATCCAAGTGACATTGTTAAAGCGTGTTATTGGTAAACTTCCGGAGCACAAACATCGAGAGCAGTCAGAGCAGATAGCATCTGAGCTAGGGAATGGATTAGCGGGTGCTTATACTCAATTGAGAGAGCTACTCACCACATTTAGGTTATCCATCAAAGAGGGTAGCTTTGGAGATGCTTTGAGCACCATGCTAGAGCAACTCACTGAAAGAACCGATGCGAAGATTAAATTAACTAATAACCTTTCATCGCTCGAGCTTGATGCACACAGTCAGGTTCACTTGCTTCAATTGATTCGTGAAGCAACAATAAACGCAATAAAACACGCCAATGCCGACTTGATAGATGTATGCTGTATCGATGAGGACGGACAAGTATTAGTCGTGATTAAAGATAATGGAGAAGGCTTTGACCCAAGTAGTTCGAAGATGAACCACTACGGAATGAGTATTATGCAGGAGCGTGCGGCAAGACTGAATGGTGACTTAACGATTGAAGCGGCTCAAGGTGAGGGCTGTACAGTCATATTGAAATATAAAAGTTTAAAGGAAGTTAAAGTTGACGATTTGTAAAGTAATGTTGGTTGATGATCATCCATTGATGCGCAGAGGTATAAGCCAATTACTGAGCTTTGAAGATGAATTTGAAGTGATTGCAGAAGCAAGTAACGGTACTGAAGCGGTCGCTCTTGCCCATGAAGAAGAACCTGATTTGATCCTGTTGGATCTGAATATGAAAGGCATGTCTGGGCTAGATACCCTGAAAGCACTTCGTACTGATGGTTCAAGCGCTAACATCGTTATTTTAACGGTTTCTGATAGCCCTGCGGATATCGAAGCGATTGTTAAAGCGGGCGCTGATGGTTACTTACTGAAAGATACTGAACCCGATGAGTTGATTGAACTGCTTAAACAAGCACATAGCGGCGATAAGGCATACAGCAGTGTGGTCGCTCGCTATTTGAATGATGCTGACAGTCGAAATGATATCTTCGACCAATTGACTGAACGTGAAATGCAAATTCTTCAAGAAGTCGCGAAAGGTTACCGTAACAAGCAGATCGCCGATCACCTGTTTATTTCTGAATCGACAGTTAAGGTACATATGAAGAGTTTGTTGAAAAAGCTGCAAGTGCCTTCTCGTACCGCAGCAACCGTTCTTTATTTAGAACGTTATGGTGACATGAAGTAGGGTTTGTTCTTTTTAAGTAATACTATTTAAAGCCGTGCTGTTTCAATCCCTTGTGACATTTTTAGTGTCAAGCTCCAATAGATAGAGTTTTGAATTCTCTAATTAATATGACGCAAAAAAGGCGCTGAACTTATTAAGTTCAGCGCCTTTTTGTTAGGGCATTTTATATCGGCATCTCTATCTTAGCTTGTATCAGTCTAGATTGAGTGTTTCTTTAAGTTAAGCTGCCATTGGAACCAATACCAGCGTACCAAAGATAACCGTGATAAGACCACAGATTACTGGAACAGAAGTACGTTTTACAACTTCAAACGGGCTGATTTTACCCATACCCGATGTCGCAACAATTACGCCAGATACTGGAGAGATGGTACGGCCTAAGTTAGAAGCTTGAAGCATAGGGATGATTAGGAACGCTGGGTTCAAGCCCATTTTCGCCGCTAGTGATGGAGCCAGCTCTACGAATGCATAGAAAGGCGCGTTACCAGAACCTGTCGCGATAGCTGCAGCAACCGTTAAACCTGTTAGGATAAGCATCAATGCGATACCGCCTGCGCCTGCCGATTCAGCAAGACCGATTAGGTTATCAATTGCACCGATAGACATTAGACCTTGAGCAAATACGCCCGCCGCAACCAACAACATTACCACGCCTTTGAACGCGTCAGCCATGCCTTGGTAGCAAGAATCTAAGTCTTCTAATGTTTTCTCGCCGTCAAACTTCTTAACAACGTAATCGATAACTGCGCCCACGAAGATAGAACCTACCACAATAGTGTAGATATCAAGTGAAAGCCCCGGAATCGTACGGCCGTTGAATAGGAAAACGCCGATGATAGGTAGGAATGGCAGTGCAGCGTAGAAAACCGGTGCTGTTGTTTCGATTTCCGAAACGTCTACTTTTTCCATTGGCGTGTTTTCTTTTTTATCTAGGTATTTGTTCCAGAAGAAAGCCGCGCCAGCCATCACGATGATTGCACAGATAGAAACAGGCAATACTGTTTGAACAGCAAACACATCAAGAGACATGCCTGATTTTTCAGCTGCGATAACCACATCACCAGAGGTTGGTGAAAGAATGATGGCTGCAGGTGACGCACAAACCGCCACGGCTGCTGGGCGAGAAATACCCATTGCCGTCATCATTGGGAATAGGGTTGCCATCAATAGCACACCAAGACCCGTTGCAGAACTTACCGCTAGAGACATTAGACACGCTACGATGTAAGCCGCTACAAGAAGTACATAGGGAGATTTGATAGCAGCAAGCGGTTTAGAGAACTGTTTCACTACTACGTTGTTAGCACCAATGTGCGTCATGTAAGAAGCAAAACCACAAAGAAGCATGATCTGCATTCCGAGGCCTCCACCTCTATATTGTAACATATACTTAACAAACTCTAGTGAGTCGGTAACCATGTTACCTGTTGAGGCGACTTTAGCTGGTAAGACTGTGTGACCAATAAGGCCAGTAATAAGAAGTAGGGCAAGGCCAGCAGTTAGTAATACGCCTGCCGCTTTATAGCCTTTCACAATAAAGTAACCAACAGCGATGGTAATTACTAATCCGATCAAGAGCTCTAACATAGAAATCTCCACAAAGTTTAAAAAATATAAGAAAGTGTTTCAGAATATGACAATGAATGTACAGAAAACTGCACTGTGGCACGAGGCATAGTTGAGGTTGGTATGATCTAAGACAAACATTTTTTTCTATGTTAATTGTGGTTGTAAATATTGATTAACTACTGTTGTTTGGGTGTTAATAAACAAAATTTGTGACTCCCTAGAATATAACTTGGATCACCTTTGCTTGTTTTAGTTTCATATGACAGGAAGGGTTGGATAACTTTAGCCGTTGATGTGAAAATGGTGTTAATAGCGAGAAAAAGAGAGTTATGTGGGGCAAGAGACGAACGGGCGATTTGATGTGGGAAGCACAATCAAAGTGTTACAGCTTTATGATTTTTTAGAGTGGTTTTAATGCTATCGAGCACTTCGCGTTGAAGCCTGGAGGGAGATTTAATTCTCGGTGATCAAATCACACAACGCGTATCTGGTGTGTGATTTGGTATTAAAGGTAAAAGAAGCTCTAAGTGTGGAAGAGCTTCTTTGGTGCATTCGTTTAGGTAAACCAAAGCCTATAGTATTGCTTACCTTTGGCGTCTTGCGACCAAAGTAAATCGGTAATCGTTAGACGTGAAGTAGTTACGGCTGTATTCAAACACCGTGTTATTGACAAGGTAACCGCGAGTACGTTTTTCAATGATAGGCTGAGCTGGGTCAATACCTAGCTGTTTCGCAACATCTTCAGGCGGAAGAATCGGCACCAATTCTTGCTCACTTCTATCAATCACCATGCCTTTGGTGTTCTCAATAAAGTCGTACTTTGATGTCTGCATCACTTGATAGGTAAGATCTGGGAATAGGGCAACAGGTAACCAAGTTTCTTCAACCGTGATTGGGTTGTTGTCTATGAAACGAACACGCTTTACGTAGAAAACCAATTCGCCCTCTTTGATATCCAGATGCTCAGACATAGCCAAAGAGCAGGGCTTGATTTCAAAGGCCAAAACCTCACTGTGCGTTACGACATCCAAATGCGCCCACTTTTCTTGAAAGCTCGATTGTTTGTAAATGTCGTAATTGATTTTGTTCTCTTTAACGTAAGTGCCGCTGCCTTGAACGCTTTCAAGCTCATCGTTTTCGATCAGTAGCTTGAGTGCTTGTCTTACGGTGACACGGCTGACAGAAAATACTTCACGTAGCTGTGCTTCTGTTGGAAGTGCTTCTCCAACTTTATATTCACCAGAACTGATTTTTTCTCTTATTGCATCTGCGATTTGGCGATACATAGGGAGTCTTGCCATTTTTGCCTCATTTGTGCGCTAGAACAACTAGACTTTGATTAACAACCTGTACCTTAAATACGTAAATTTGCTCTATATAAGCCTTGCTTTAAAGGTTAGTGTGAGCGTCGTATCGGCGTTTTGTAGTACATATAATACAAATTAAACGATACATAACAAGCTTTCTTAAAGGATTTGCCAATACCATTTAAATACAAATTAAATACAAATATGTATTGGTGAGATCGTGATCACGGATTAAATGTCTTGAAGTTGTATTATTCCTCTCGTCGGCAGGGACGACTGTCGTACTAATCCGTGACTATGGGACAAAGGTTATGAAACTTACTACTCTAACGAATAAGTCGCTCGTAAATCTGCAAACCACGTTTAGCAGTCGAGAAGAAGCGATTTACGCACTTGCTGACCAACTGGATCAGCAAGGCAAACTGCATAACAAGCAAGAGTATCTTGATGCAGTATTTGCTCGTGAAGAGCAAGGCCCGACAGCGCTTGGCGAAGGCCTAGCAGTACCGCATGGCAAGACTGACGCGGTTAAAGAAGCTGGCTTCGCTGTAGCAACGCTTAAAGAAGATATGAAATGGAAAGGCTTGGATGAAGACGAAGATGTAAATCTTATCTTCCTAATTGCGATTCCAAATGCAGAAGCGGGTTCTACCCACATGCATCTGCTCACTGCATTGACAACTACATTGGTTGACGACGATGTTCGCGAAGCGGTATTAAAAGCGACAACGGCTGAAGAAATCTTTGCGCTTCTTGATGGCGACAATCAACAAGAAGAAAAACAAGACAACTTAGATACAAATGCACCGACAATTGTATGCGTTACTGCTTGCCCAGCAGGCATTGCTCATACTTATATGGCGGCAGAATACCTAGAAAAAGCCGGCAAAAAGCTTGGCTACAAGGTTCATGTTGAAAAGCAGGGCGCAAACGGTATTGAAGATCGTTTAACTGCGGAACAACTTAACAATGCTGTAGCGTGTGTGTTTGCTGCTGAAGTTGCGATTAAAGAATCTGAGCGCTTTAATGGCATTCCTCGTGTTGAAACCCCAGTTGCAGAACCGATTAAGCACGGTGAACGCATTCTTAATGAAGCGATTGAAGAGTCGAAAAAAGGTAACGGTGCAGAACGTAAAGTTGCTACCGACGACAAACCGAAGAAACTTCCGTTGAAAACTGAGCTTAAACAAGCACTGCTTTCTGGTATTTCTTACGCGGTTCCTCTTATCGTTGCCGGTGGTACTGTTCTTGCGGTTGCTGTTCTTATCGCGCAAATTTTTGACCTGCAAGAGCTCTACGCAACAAAAGATTCTTGGCTATGGATGTATCGCAAACTAGGTGGCGGCCTACTGGGTACATTGATGGTGCCAGTACTGGCGGCTTACACAGCGTATTCATTAGCAGATAAACCGGCACTTGGTCCTGGCTTTGCCGCGGGTATTGCAGCAAACATCATTGGCTCTGGTTTCCTTGGCGGTGTTGTTGGCGGTTTGATTGCGGGTTACGTGATGCGTTGGGTGAAAGAGCATGTTCGCTTAGGCCCTGCGTTTAACGGCTTCCTCACTTTCTACCTTTACCCTGTAATCGGTACTTTGGTGGCAGGTAGCTTGATGCTGTTTGTTATCGGTAAACCTGTAGCGTTTCTAAACCAAGGTCTGACGGATTGGCTGAACGGTATGTCAGGCACCAATGCATTGTTATTGGGTGCGATTCTAGGTCTGTTTGTATCATTCGACTTAGGTGGTCCGGTAAACAAAGCCGCTTACGCATTCTGTTTAGGTGCAATGGCGAACGGTGTTTATGGCCCATACGCAATCTTTGGTTCAGTAAAAATGGTATCAGCGTTCACCGTAACGGCTTCAACCATGATTGCTCCACGCCTATTTAAAGACTTTGAGATTGAAACCGGTAAATCTACATGGCTACTTGGCCTAGCGGGTATTACCGAAGGTGCGATCCCAATGGCGATTGAAGATCCAATCCGTGTAATCGGCTCATTCTTACTAGGATCAGTGGTTACAGGTGCGATGGTTGGTGCGGCAGGTATTGGTCTATCGACTCCGGGTGCAGGTATCTTCTCTATCTTCTTGTTACACGATTCAGGTTTGGGCGCATTCTCTGCTGCTGCAATCTGGTTCGGTGCTGCGATTGTCGGCACAGTGATTTCAACTGTTACTCTTCTGATGTGGCGTGGTCATGCTGTAAAAAAGGGTAAGTTTGAAGCAAGTACTGCAACACAGAACTAACTGAATTTTGAGCTCACTTATAGCTCGTAAGTAAAAACACCATATAAAAAATAACGAACAACTTGGCTGTCCTAAATACCTGTACTCCTAACGGTTTTATTCTCACAGATTCTGGGCGTGGTTTTCTGCACCCTAAATTTAGTGGCAGCCAATTTCAACCCCTTGAAAAACTTTAATTTAGTCGTATTTGAGTGCGAATTTTAGATTTACTCGAAACGACACATTTAGGTAAATGATTATGACTACATCACGCGTACATATTACTCCACACATGCACTGGGATCGTGAATGGTATTTCACAACAGAAGAGTCTCGTATTCTTCTAGTGAACAACATGGAAGAAATCATGAACCGTCTGGAGAGTGATCCAGAATACAAATACTACGTTCTAGATGGCCAAACAGCGGTTCTAGAAGATTACTTTGCGATCAAACCAGAGAACACAGAACGCGTAAAAGCATTGGTTGAAGCGGGCAAGCTTATTATTGGCCCTTGGTATTCTCAAACCGACACAATGCAAGTTTCTGGTGAGTCGATTGTGCGTAACATGATGTATGGCATTCGTGACTGTATGAAATTTGGCGACGCAATGAAGATTGGTTACCTACCAGATTCATTCAGCATGAGTTCTCAACTGCCGATGATCTATAACGGTTTCGACATCACGCGTGCAATGTTCTGGCGTGGTTGTTCAGAGCGTCACGGCACCAACAAAACAGAATTCTTATGGCAGTCTAATGACGGCAGTGAAGTAACGGCACAAGTGCTTCCGCTGGGTTACGCGATTGGTAAATACCTTCCACAAGACGAAGAAGGCTTACGTGCTCGTTTAGATAAGTACTTCCCAGTGCTAGAAAAGCCATCGGTGACTAAAGATATCTTGCTACCGAACGGCCACGACCAAATGCCGATTCAAAAAGACATCTTTGAAGTAATGGACAAGCTTCGCGAAATCTACCCAGATCGTGAATTTTCAATGAGCCGTTACGAAGAAGTGTTCGAGAAAGTAGAAGCGGCGCGCGACCAACTCGACACAATCAAAGGCGAGTTCAACGACGGTAAATACATGCGTGTTCACCGTACGATCTCTTCTACGCGTATGGATATCAAACTGATCCACGCAGAAATCGAAAACAAGATTGTAAATATCTTAGAACCGCTAGCGTCTATCGCTTGGACATTAGGCTTTGAATACCACCATGGTTTGATCGAGAAAATGTGGAAAGAGAGCATGAAGAACCACGCTCATGACTCGATTGGTTGCTGCTGTTCAGACAAGGTTCACGCTGAAATTCTAAACCGTTACATCCTTGCGGACGACATGGCGACCAACCTGATTAACTTCTACAAGCGTAAGATTGTTGACCACATGCCAGATCGCGAAGGTTGCGACAAACTGGCGATGTTCAACCTTTCTCCATACGAGCGTGAAGAAGTGGTTAACACCACTATCACTATCCGTGCTCAAGAATTTTCTATCTTTGATGAAAACGAAAACCCTGTTGAATACTTCATCCAAGACAAGCGCCAAATTGACCCGGGTAAAGTAGACCGTCAAATCGTTCACTACGGTAACTACGACCCGTTTATGGAGTTTGATATTCAAATCAAACGCACTGTGCCAGCGATGGGCTTCACCACGTTACACATCCAAGGTAACGAGAAGGGTGCAGTAAAAGTTGCAGAACAAAAAGACTACTTACTAGAGAACGAGTACTACCGAATCAATGTAAACGACAACGGTACTCTGACTATTTTCGATAAAGAGACAGAGCAAGTATTCGACCAAGTCCTTCGTTTAGAAGACGGTTCTGATGACGGCGATGAGTACGATTACTCTCCATCTCGCCAAGAATGGTTGCTGTACTCAGACGAATTCCCAGTGGAAACATCGATTGACCACCAAGGCTTCCAATCGGTAGCGAACATCGCTTTCCGCATGAACGTGCCTGCAAACCTTGCAGAGCGTGAAGAACGCACGGGTCAAAATGGTTTTGTTGAAGCGCAATGCCAAGTGGTATTGAAACAAGGCTCTCGCCGCATCGAAGTCCGCATGGAATTAGACAACCAAGCCGACGACCACCGTGTTCGTGTATTAGTACCAACACCATTTGTCTCTGAAACTGTCGTTGCAGATAACCAGTTCGGTTGTATTACTCGCCCGACCAATGACCCTGCTATGGCGGTTTGGGAAGAAGAGAAGTGGAAAGAAGCGCCAGTTCCTGTGTATCAGTTAATGAACTTTGCAGCGCTAGAAAACGGCAAAGCGGGCATGGCTATTATGTCGAATGGTCTACGTGAATTTGAAGTGATTGCATCTCAAGGTGACGAAAACCGAGATACCTTCGCACTGACACTATTCCGCGGTATTGGCGTGTTAGGTAAAGAAGAGCTATTGCTTCGTCCAGGTCGTCCTTCAGGTATCAAGATCCCGACACCAGATTCACAAGTGCGCGGCAAGTTAATGTGTGAATTCACGCTGTGTGGTTTCTCTGGTAACCACATTGACGCGAACATCATGGCGCAAGCACGTGACAATGTCACTCAAATCGAATGCTACAACAAGATCCCTTACAACGCGATGAAGCTGAATGTGGGCGAGCAAAATCTACCAATGAGCTTCAGTTTGCTATCGAAGCAACAAGCAGGTGCGGTTCTAAGTGTGCTTAAGAAAGCTGAAGACGAAGATGCGTTGATCATGCGTGTCTACAACCCAGCAGAAACGGGTTCAGTATCGGATTCAATCTCTTTCACTCAAGCAGTTTCAAGCTGGAAAGAGACAAGCATGGACGAGCGAGTACGCGAAGGTGATGTAGCATCTGAAGACTTCGGCCAGTTGGCATCTTGCCAAGCAAAAACATTCCAAATCAAATTCTAATTTCAATCACCCGCTCACCTTGATGGGCGGGAATGGTGAACGACAATGAAAATTGTAATTGCCCCCGATTCATTTAAAGAATCACTCGACGCTCATCAAGTTGCGTCTTGTATTGAGCGTGGATTTGCTGACGTTTTCCCTCATGCAGAGTTTGTGAAAATGCCACTCGCCGATGGCGGAGAAGGCACGGTAGACGTGTTGTTAGACGCGCTCAATGGTAAGAAGCAAGGGCTGCAAACGACGGATCCAATCGGACGTGAATGCACGGCTTACTGGGCTTCACTTGTACAACAGGTTGATGGAAAAAGCGTAAACGCTGCCTTGGTAGAGTTTGCCCAAGCTTCGGGTTTAGACCGATTAACCGTAGAAGAAAGATCACCTTTAACTGCATCTTCGTTTGGCACAGGGCTATTGATTAAAGATGCTTTAGATCAAGGCGTTGAACAAATCATTATCGGCTTGGGCGGTAGCGCAACCAACGATGCAGGTGCAGGCATTTTACAAGCGTTGGGAGGCAAGTTATTAGACAAGCAAGGCAACGAGCTATCTGGTGGCGGTGCCGAATTAAGTCAGCTAGCAAGCATCGATCTTGATGGGCTGCACCCGAGATGTAAAGAAGTCACGTTCGTGGTCGCGTGTGATGTAAATAATCCACTGTGTGGCGAAAGCGGAGCAAGTGCTGTGTTTGGTCCGCAGAAGGGAGTATCAAAAGCTCAAGTTGAACAACTTGATACTGCGATCGGACACTTTGCCGATATCGCTCAAGCGCGTACGGGTATTAATCATCGAGACACAGCTGGTTTTGGTGCGGCTGGTGGTACACCACTGGGGTTAAGTCTTGCATTCAATATCCAAATTAAAGCGGGTATTGAGATGGTACTAGATGCCTTGGGTGCAGATAAGGTTCTTGACGGTGCTTCACTGGTCGTGACTGGAGAGGGGCAGATGGACAACCAAACCCTGCAAGGTAAAACACCTTTCGGTATCGCTCAGCGAGCTCAAAAGCTGAATATTCCAACGATAGGAATTGCGGGCTCTTTGGGGCAAGACGTTGAAAAGCTTTACGGTTCAATGTCTAGCTTATTTGGAACTGTACGTTCACCTCAGTCTTTAGACCAAGTTTTATTAGAAGCGAATCAAAACCTGACTCGTACTGCCCGTAATATCGCCGCCACGCTCAAGCTTGGCAGCCAGATTTTTAATGAGAAGTAATTATGTCTCTATTTAAACTCGACAACGTTATTCAAAACTACGCATGGGGAAGCAAAGACTCCATTAACCAACTGTTTGGTATTGTGAACCCAAACCAAGAACCTCAAGCAGAAATTTGGATGGGTGCTCATCCTAATGGTTGCTCAAAAGTAGGCGATACCGGTGAGCCGCTTTCTCACATGATTGATGAAAATAGAATCGATGTCTTAGGTGGGTACACGGCGGCACGTTTCGGTGAACTACCTTTCTTATTTAAGGTATTAGCAGCTGAAACACCGTTGTCGATTCAGGTTCATCCGAATAAGCGTAAATCTGAATTAGGTTTTGAGCGAGAGAATGCACTTGGTATCCCTTTGAATGCGTCAAATCGTAATTACAAAGATCCAAACCACAAGCCTGAGTTGGTTTATGCGTTGACCTTCTACAAAGCGATGAATGGCTTTCGTCCAATCGACGATATTATTGCCTTGTTCGAAGAAGCAGATATTCGTTCGTTAGCGATTGAGCTTAATGTACTTAAAGCCAATGCCGACAGTGATTCTCTGAAGTCTTTCTTTAGCGCAATTATGTCTCTTGAAGGTGACCGCAAAGCGTCTGCGCTTAATGAGCTTTATGCTGCACATGCGCGACCAGCTAAAACGGTCATGGGGCGTGAAGCTCTGCAATACAGCATTGAATTCAAACAGCACTATCCGGGTGATATTGGTTTGTTTGCCCCATTGATGCTCAACACGGTTGAACTGGCGCCCGGTGAAGCGATGTTCCTGTTCGCAGAAACACCTCACGCTTATGTGCAAGGTACGGGTTTAGAGATCATGGCAAACTCAGACAATGTGCTGCGCGCCGGTCTTACACCCAAATACATAGACGTTCCTGAACTTATCGATAACACGATCTTTGAGCCGATTAAGCCAGAAGATATTCGTCTTAAGCCTGTATTGAAAGAGGGCAAGATGAGCTATCCGATTCCTGTGGATGACTTTGGATTTGATATCTTGTCTGCGACTGATGAGAGCAAGTCACAGTATTTACGTAGCGCGGAGATCTTGTTCTGTGTGGAAGGAGAGGCGACCGTCACTTCAGAAGGACGGTCAGTTTCTCTTAAACCCGGAGAATCGGTCTTTGTAAGTAGTAATTCAAGTGTTTACCAATATCAAGGGAATGGCATTTTGGCTCGTGCTTTTAACTAGTGCCCCCGTGCTAGCGATCAGCAAAAGAAATGTCAGAGTGCCACTGTAAAGTGGTACTCAATATTGGATTGATGGTTGTTACTTATCTGTTTTTGACAGCATTAATTATTGACCATACCCGCTACTCTTGCGGGTTTTTTTATAAGTAGAATGAGCAGATATAAGTGTGTACAAAAGATAAACCCTGCGATCAGAGCAGGGCTTTTATTGAATCAGTACTGAGTGACTGGTTAGGCAATGTGCGTCATTTTATTAAGCACAAAGGTTTCGATACAGTCTTCAGTCGCAGCCATGTACTCAGCGATGTGTTGGCTCGCTAAGTGTTTCTCTAGGTGAGCTTCAGACTCCCAGTTCTCATGAAAAACGAAGTGAGCAGGGTTACTGTTATCTTGGTGTAAGTCGTAGTTTATACAACCGTCTTCAACACGGGTTCTATCGATCAATTTAATCATCTCTGATTTAACTAACTCAATCTTATCTTCTTTAGAGACGATTGTTGCAATAATAGTCAGTTTGCTCATTTTCAATTCCTTAGGTCTAAACTCAGTAAGTTAAAGTAATATAGTTATAAATTCAGATTGAAGAAAGAGTTCTGGAATCCAATAACTATGGTTCTTGAAGCCCATAATTTAGACTTGAGAGTATTTGGCTAATGGCTAATGGCAAATAGGTTACGCTCATAAAAAAGCCCTCATAGTAATATGAGGGCTTCAAATAAGAGTTAAGCAGTGTCGTTACTGGTGCATTAAGCGGACTATCCTGCCTTAAGTATATTGTTCTATCTTAAGCATACTGTTCCACTGTCATTGCCCAATTTTTTTTCTGTTGCTCAAAATTCATTTTGATTTGTTGGTAACGAACTTTAAGTAGAGAGTGTTCGTACTTCTTCACAACATCTTCGCGTTTGCTTTCAAGTAGCTGCTTTTTGACTTCGTAATACTCGTTCATGTTTGATACTAGAGCATCGAATTCTTGTTGAAGTTTGTCTGCGATTTGTTGTTTGTCGGCACGATGCATGATCTTTTGCTGCGTGCGTTTAAGTAACATTGATGCTTCTGCTTTTTCGATACGAGCTTGAGGGGTTTTCTTAAGCTTGCTTGCCAGTCCCATCAAAGAAGCACTCTTGATCAACCATTTTGTAGGATCGTATTGCCACCAGTAGATGCCGTTGCGGTAATCGTTCTCAAAGATGTGGTGGAAGTTGTGGTAGCCTTCGCCAAAAGTGAGTACTGCTAACACACCGTTATCACGGGCCGTGTTTTTGTCGGTAAAAGGTTGGTTACCCCAGATGTGGGCAAGAGAGTTAATGAAGAATGTTGTGTGGTGGTTAAGTACCAAACGAACCGCACCTACGATTAACAACATGCCAATCACGTCACCGTAAATCACGCCCAATGCAATAGGAACACCGAAGTTCATGATCAACGCCAGAAGAACATAGTGCTTGTGCTGCCACATTACGATCTTATCTTTCTTCAGGTCACGACAGTTTTCATAGTTTTCGTACATTGAGGTACTGTAGTTACGAATCATCCAACCAATGTGCGAGTACCAAAAGCCGCGTTTTGCAGAGTACGGGTCTTTGTCATTGTTATCCACGTGCTTATGATGCACACGGTGATCAGAAGACCAGTGTAACGCGCTGTTCTGCAGGGCAAATGCGCCACCTAATGCAAATAAAAATCTTAGGCTCGAATGCGCTTCAAACGCTTTATGAGACCATAAGCGGTGATAACCCGTTGTGATTGAAAGGTTACAGAACGTAAAACAGATTGCTAGCCATATCCAGTGCTCCATACCATAGCCAAAAAAGTAGCCATAAACGGGAGCCGCAACAACAGCAAGCAGCATACTAAAAGAGAATACAAAAATATTGAGCCAGATTAATGGCGGCTTTTTTGTAGATTGTTTGTCGGCACTATTCATTAGCAAATTTCCATTGAGCTTACATCTGTGCGCTAGAATATCAGCGTACACGTGTAAGTCAATATTGAAAGTGTAAACGTGTATTAGTATGTTTTGCTTAAATATTGTATAAAGGTAGTGTGAAATGTAGTAGCAAGTCATAAATGGAAGTACTAAGGGCTAATAAATGGAAATTAAGGTAGCTGAATATAAAGATTATGAGCGGATTGCCCAATTACACGCGGATAGCTGGAAGCTATATTATCGTGGCATTCTTGCTGATGATTACTTAGAAAATGATGTTTTGGAGGACAGATCTGTTATTTGGCAGACTCGTTTGATTAACCCTCCTTTTAACCAACATGTTTTATTGCTTGAAGAGGGCGGTTTACTGGTTGGTTTCGTCTGCGCGTTTGGTAATCACAACTTTGAGCGTGGCACGTTCATCGATGCGTTACATGTAGATAATGCCTATCGCGGTCGTGGTGTTGGTAAGCGTTTATTGTCTGAATTATCGAAGTGGTTGCAGCAATACTATTCGGATTCAGGTCTGTACCTAGAGGTGATGTCTGAAAATCACCAAGCGATTGCTTTTTATCAAGCGATTGGTGGTAAAGAAGAGCTAGAGCAAGTTTGGAATGCACCATGTGGAAGTCAAGTGAATGAGAAGGTGATTTCTTGGAGCTCTCCCGTTGAACTTGAACAGAAAACAGCAAGCATTGTGTATTCTTAGTCACTTCAAGTTGAATAATGGTTCCTTGCTCAACAGCTGCCTCTTACTGAAGTTGCTTTAAAGCTGAAGAACAAACCAAAAAGCCCCGAGCATTAAATTGTTCGGGGCTTTTTTGATTAGAGTAGACGTTTTAATTATTTGGCGTTTAGTCGCACCAAGTGATTTTTTCTTAAAACGAAGAGAGATTAACGCTTGTTCTTCAAGTAACGCTTACGACGCTCTTCTTTTTTCTTAATCTGTTGTTCGGCTTTCAGCGCAGCCGCTTCTTCAACTTCGATCAGCTCTTGTGTGATCATTTCTGGTAGCTCTAACGTTACTTTACCTAAAGTACCATTACGCAGTTCATGAAGTAGGATTTCAGAACATTTGTGAATGTCTATATGACCACCTGCACGAAGTGCGCCACGCTTACGACCAATCGCTTCCATCAATTCGATGTCAGACTCTGGAAGCTCTTCAATTTGGTAGCGTTCTTGCAAAAGATTAGGGTATTGCTTTGCAAGGTACTCGACTGTGTAGAATGCCACTTCATCGTATTCCATTGCCGTATCTTTTACAGCGCCTGTTGCAGCCAAGCGGAAGCCACTGTGTGGGTTTTCTACTTTAGGCCATAGGATTCCAGGAGTATCTGAAAGGATCACGCCATTTTGTAGATTGATACGTTGTTGACGACGAGTTACCGCAGGTTGGTTACCAGTAACCGCGATCGTACGTCCCGCTAAACAGTTGATGATGGTCGATTTACCCACGTTCGGGATGCCCATGATCATTGTACGAATGTTCTTACCCATTTGTTCACGGTGCGGTGCCAGTTTACGTACTAGCTCCATAACGTGGTTAACTTCTTCTTTAGCGCTAGTAGTAATCGCAATCGCTTTAACGCCTTGCTCTTTCTCGAAGTGTTCAATCCAACGCTGAGTAAGTTCAGGATCCGCAAGGTCACGTTTGTTCAACACTTTTACACAAGGCTTATCGCCGCGCAGTGAAGAGATCATTGGGTTTTCACTACTGAACGGGATACGAGCGTCCAGTACTTCGATGATCACATCAACCTGTGGGATAACTTCTTCGATTTCTTTACGGGCTTTATGCATGTGACCCGGAAACCATTGAATAGACATAGAGATAAACCTTGATAAATATATTTGCTGCACATTGTAAGGGTTGGATGATACGTGTAAAGGTATATCTCTCCCGACCTTCAATGAGCTCAGTGAGTTTGCTTGAAGTATAGGCGACTTAGTGATGTTTATTTAACTTAGACTGATCTAATGAAGGTGAAATCCATTACTGTTGTGAAGCATAAAAAGCCGCAATATCTTTCAAGTCTTGATCATTGAGTTTACTCAGTTGTGTTTGCATCATCTCAGCGTAAGCGCCTTGTCTATCACCGTTTTGGTAAGCTTTCATTGTGTTATAGAGGTAAGTTGAATCTTGGCCAGAAAGTTTTGGGTAAGCAGTGTTACTTGTTTCACCCGTGGGGTTATGACAGAAAATGCAACTTGGTGACTTCATTTTACCCAGTTCAGGATCGCCAAAATTAGAGGCATGAAGGCTAGGGGAAAGAGTGAGTAATAGTAAAGTGAAGGAACGGTAAGTCATGCTTTTGCTCCGGTAAAAACATAACAATAAAGCTTACCCTAAGGGGAAGCTCAAGTCCGAATTGCTTTAGATGCTTTAGATGCTTTAGATGCTTTAGATGCTTTATGCTTTAGATATTTTAGAAGCTAATAGTGTTGACAGTTACAACTGACTTCGTTCTGTTAGGCGAGTAGAGGGCTTAAGAAGTGATGTTTTGTGAGTTCAAAAATTCTATTCGTACCTTAGAGGGCAGAATGTAATTAACTCACTGGTGATATGATTTAAACTTCATTGTTCAGTCTGACTGTGATTCTATGATGGAAGGGGGGATAATAGAAGCTCACCTGTTCAAGGGCCTAAATTATAATACGATCTGTTGTAAAAATAACAGCAATCCAGTGTCTCTATATTTGTTACTAAAATATTAACTACATACCTGGTTGTATAATAGTCTCTAAACTATTGATAAAATTTGCTTTTCTTATTGCTTCTTTTCGGTTGGTTACGTTTATTTTTTTATATATATTATATACATGCGTTTTCACTGTACTTTCTGAAATAAATAGTTCACTTGATATCTCTAAATTTGTATCTCCTCTGATAACTCGTTTAAATATTTGAGCTTCTCTTTTTGTAAGGGTAGATAATATTACCTGTGACTTGAATGTTTGGGAGCGCGCATTGGATAAAATATGCGACATTAACTTCCTCGGTAACCATAGGTCGTCATCGCAGACCGTTTTCAAGCAACGTGTAAGGTGCTCTACAGGAGCATCTTGATAGATTATGCCTTTTATATTAAACATGTTGAATAGTTGCATTACGGTAATACTCTGTCCGGTAATATCAGAGGGAACGTCATAGATTACCCATTTGTTGGACTCTACTTTTGATAAGGTGATGTAGACATCTTTGATATCAGCTAAGAGTAAGTAACTAATGAGAATGACATCAAACGTCTTGCGATGATTCGAACGTTCAATGCCTGAAATACATTCGCGACTAAAACAAAAGTCACTGTATTTCTCTATTTCTCGTTGAATAAACTGGTTATTTATACCGTTATCGCCAATTAGGAGCATGTGCTTTAAATTATTTTTACTGTTATGCATACTTTACTCCGAAACTGACAAATCGTGTTGTGATTATATGACACTGGGTTTTATATAATTGCGTTGCATATCTCAGGATTTATATAATTACATATTTAAGGCTGCTGTGAAAGGAGAGGTTCTATAGAAATTTGTAATGTATCGTCATATATTCCTCCCGGTTTGTTCTCTGTTTCCCCAATTACAAAACTCAAAGGAATAGGTTGACCGATCGTAGCCGAAATACGCTGAATTTTTGCATCAAGTTGACCGAGGTTTACTCTATCGTTATCTAGGGAAAGTTCGTATGGAATATCCCATTTTGTCTCATCAGATTCATGACGTAGCATCCCTTGATGGGATGATTCCAATACGATGGTATACGCTGTATTACTTTGCACCCATAGGTTCGGTGCAGAACGAATAATCTTGTTTGAATATAATGTTCCTAGATCAAGGTCATAATGCTGTTGAGTTAACCCATAAAAGTGAACTTTTGCAGCTGGTGGCACGGTAACGGATACAGGGAGTGAGCTAGGGCTGATCTCTATTTGTTGGTTGTCTGAGGTATAAGAGGGCGACACTTCTAAAAGCCCCCGGTAGGTTCCTGACGCTAGCCACTGTTTGCTTGGGAAACGCATTTGTATGGTTGTCGAAGGTTGACTGTCGGTTAATGATAAATGCCACTGATTCGCGATTGGCACACCCTCTTGTCCACTCCACTCGAAGTTGAGTTTGTCTTGGTTTAACCCTTTTAACGTCCGACTGGTATCGTTAAGTTGTAAAACCAAACTCAATTTACAGGCTTCTCCAATTATATTCGCATCGATCCTATAAGTATTAATTGTTGCGTAAGTACCTGTGTTGAACACGTCGTATTGCGACTGGGATGAGACGGGTTGAATCGTCAATGCACTAGCTTCACATGCTAATACAGAGGATACAGAATTTATGGCGATGAGGAACCATCCACCCCACCGAAGTTGTTTAATCCACATACACATCTCCTAGTCTGATCAAGTTGTCACTGCGCTCGCTGAGAGTAATGACGGCTGACTCTTGTCCTTTAGTGTCTAGAATCAGTTGATATTTCCCTGGCTTTAACCCAGATATCGCAAATATGCCACTCCGATTGGTAAAGAAGTCAATCGGTAACTGTTTAGCTTCACCAAGGTAATGTGCTACACCAGCGACAAGTGAAATTGGATTGTTACTTTGACGGTCGTATAGCTTGCCAATCACGGTTAAGACCGCATCGGAACCAATTTGTAGTTGGAAGCCCCGTTTATAGTCAGGCTTAACCCAAAAAGCACCATCACCCAAATCATATCCAGGTGGTAAGTTATCGACCTCATAACCGATGACTTGGCTATTGTAAGCAACAAGATCAGGGACCATGGCACTGGCATCTCCGTTAAGGTAAACACGTGCATAATCTCCGTCTTTTGTTGGGTCCAATGCCACTTCATTCTCTGCGAGGCTTTCGTGCTTGCTGACAATAGCAAATGCTTCACGGACCGGTCTGCCGATCGTTACCGATGAACCTGCAAACGCAAGTGCACTGCTGATGGTCACGTCGGTACTGTGGTTTCTTGTGTCACCACTAATGTCGTCAAGTCGCGAGGCATGGGTGGCACTCAATTCGTAACGGTTTGCTGTATAGTTAATACCAGCGTCCATATCGGCGTCCGTTTCTTCATTCGTAATGACACTCGCAAAGCCTGATATCCCTCCGGTGTTACCTATATTATTCTGATAGCTGTAATCTAAGGCGGCTTCTCTTAGCTCTGTACTGTAACGACCGACGACACGAGTTTGTCGGCTAAGAGGCCAACTTATGGTGAGCGTAGTGCTGATGTCATCGTCTTTACTGGCGTGATCTTGATAGCTAACACGGGCACTCCAAGTCGCGTGAGTATCAAACAGTCCGTCCGATAAACTCGGGCTAATTAGCCAATAGTCGTTCTCTTTGTCTATTCCTGAACGGTAATTGACTGTCATGGCGGCACGTAATGACCGACTTAGATAAATCGAACCGAATGCAGAAGCATAATGAGTGGTTAAGTTGATGTTTTTATCGGAGGCGGCAAACCCAGCAACACCAGTAAAATTGTTGCTCAGATACTCATAACTAACACTCAGTTGTGGAGCCAGTGTATTCTTACTGGAAAATTCCGCATCGAATGCAAATTTGTAAGCATCGCCGTTTCCAAATACAGGATGTTCGCTACGTGAAGCATTGAGTTCAGTGACTCCCCATCTAGAAGCGATGAGTGCGGTAGTACCATATTGGTATAAATCTTCACGGGTTTGAAAGTTGGTACCTAACGTTAACCAAGGGTTAATCCCCACATCGACATAACCATGGAAAATACGCTCATCGGTTAGGTATTCTAGTTGTCCATTTTGGAGTTCAGAGGGTGCTCCGTACATAATGCTATATTCAAACTCACCGCTATTGAGCAAGTCGTTACCCGTCGCAATAGAAAACTCGATACGCTCTTCGTTTCCAGAACGATCGGTAATGACGAGTACAATATCGTTACTACCTTGCGCAAGAGGTATATCACTCAGGTTGTAGCTACCAGCGCCTAAAGTTAGTCGTTGGACTGCAATCCCATCTATATAGACATCGACATTCGAGGCTCTTTGAAGTGTGAATGATTGATTGGCTCGTGGTCGTGCATTTCTGGTTGGAATCAGTGTGAAATCTCGAGTTAAGCCAATACCAAGTATATCGGTACTGTCCTGAAAAGATTGGCCACTGTTGTACATATCGCCGAGCACAAGTCGTGTACCTTGCTGTGCAAAGTCAATATTAAGACGAGTTCCTTCTCTCACATATTGTGACTTTTTCGATGAACCATTTTCTAAATAGGATTCATATTCAAAATTGAAAAAACCAATGTTAAGTGCAGAGTCGAATTGACTGCGATAAAGATCTTGCCTTGACGATTTTTGATCGACATATTGGCTCTCATTGGCGGAAAGGGCGACGTTAACGTATCCGCTTAACAGACTTGGCTCAGCATAGTTATAAAAATCATCTGCGCCGTTCATCGAGAGTTGTTGGGTTAAGCTAAATTCTGGCGGAACTGTCACGATACATTCCAACGAAGAAAAGTCGAAATTTAGTCCCAGCCCTACGCTCATAAAGTGGTGCTGTGACAGCATCTCATCGTCTGTCGTGTCATGGAGCTTACCAATACCTTCTTGAGTGACGACAGACGAAAGGAGAGACAGCGTACTTTCCTTTGGCAAAAGAATTTCGTTGTTTGCGGTAATGATAATATCCGCTTCACCAAGAATGGTGTCACTTATCCTTAGTAAAGAGGTAAGTTGAATGTCGCGTCCTGTCGGGTTCAATACCATATCCTGGCCCCAAGTTACAGGGCTTAAGGCGGCACAATAAAACAGTACTAATCCCAAGACATAGAAAACTTGCCACATCTTGTGAGAGGTTTCAGTTTTCATATCCATGATAAGTGCCTACTGGTAAGTAATTTAAAGAAGAAGGCAAAGTAATAGTCGAGCGTGGTGGAATAAACTGTTCACCTAAAGCCTCATGTACCTTTTGGTTCTGAGATTCGAGCCCCTTAAAATGAAGTAACGATGTATAGGTAAATCGCGACCCTGAATTAGTGAGTGTTAGTTTTCCTTGTTCATCTATATGTAAGTTCACGTCAGGCTCTAGCGAGGATGAGTGAATGTGCAACAACGCATTGTAGTGAACTTGCAAATTGATACCGGTTGTTAAACTGGTAGGACTGTCCATTTTTTCGTTGTTTTGACCAATATTTACGGTACTGAAACGAACAAAGTAACTTTGGGAAGTTTCGAGTTGGCGGTTTCCCAACCATTGTATACGGAATACTTGACGTTCACCGGGTGCCAACATAGCGGCAGGTGGAAACACAAACATCACCTCACTCGATAGATCTGATGTTTGGAACGTACCATCAGGTAAGAATTTCAAACGACGAACGTTAGCTTCAAGTGGGAGATTCCGCGTTGAGTTGTTAGTCACAACCAGTTGCGATGTTGCCCTGTGATCGGTATTGAGTTCAATGACGGTTGGAAACAGTGTTATGCCAAGCGCTTGTGCACACAGAAAACAAGAAATGAACCCACCAAAAATATAACGTCTCATTGCTACTGATCCTGCTCGATTTCAATCGATAGCGTCTCTACATTGTAATTTTCAAGTGGCTGCATTTCGAAAAAACGAGTGGAATAGGGAAGAACTAAAGTTCCTGGAATACGTTTGGCGATTTCTACGCCTTTTAAATAGGTTGATTTTTTGCCGTCAGAAATTTTCCATGTCGTATTGGTTAACCGACCATAACTATTACCGCTGTTCAGTACTTCAAGGACCCATTTGTTATTCTTGTTATTTGGTTCGATACTTTTAATTTCTAGTTGAGAGGCAGTGTTCTGAGGTCGCACGTTGATAAGCGTATTAAACTGAAGTAACAGACTCACTTGCCCTTGGTTGCTACTTGCTCTTTGAACTTTCACTTGCTTAACAGCAATACGAAAAGCTTTTGACTCTGTAATGGACGGATCGCCTAAATATCGGACCATAATAGATTGCGAACGTCCAGGCTCTATAATTGCAGTTACTGGAATCACTAATAGCTCGTCATCTGCAGGCGTCGTGGTCTCTTTTCCGTATTCATTCATAGTCATAAATACTGGAGACAGTTCGACTGTGAGTGGTTCGGTAGACGAATTCTCAACCCTCATTGTCATTTGAGCTCTTTTACCAAGTGGCGTCATCTCCATAGACATCGGCTCTACTTTGAACGCATGAGCTGACAAACAAGTGAGTGACAATAATAAGAGAACAGTCCATTTATGCATGATCCATTTATACATCGCGATGAGCTCCAAATTAAACTAGAGTCGTAATACAACTGAGGTTAAGTTTTAATACAACAAAGGCTTAGATGAAGTCGGAGGCCAAATAATAGCCCCCGACTTATTCAACCTCTAATTTGAGGTGATATTTACGGTTAACGTATCTGAATAACCACCTGCCCATGGGGAGGTTTCTGTTGTCACAATATCAATGGACGCGGCAACACCAGTCGCCAATACTCCTGAACCACCATAAGAGTTACTGATTGAAACGTCATTTAGGCCTGGGCCTCCTGGCGCATTAAGCGTGAAAGGAGCTAAGCCTGAAGGGTTAAATGTTGCTTCGTATGTAAGAGCGTAGTCTTCGCTATCATCGGACTCTAGACCACCCTCAGCACTCGTCAGTGTTACAGTTGCACCATCGACGTCATTACACTTCATGTTAAGGCCACTAACAGAAAGGTTTTGAATTTGAGATACATTACCAAAGTCCATCAGTTGTGTTGAAAGACCAGTAACTTCACATACAGGTGAAACAAAACCAACTAGCTGGACATCACCAGGAGCGGCTTGAACTTGAGCACCAAAAATAGCTGTGACTGTTGCTGCGTAGAGTGTTAGCTTTTTCATTAGAAATTCCTTTATCTTAAATGATTGGCTCGAATACTGCTGAGCGTATGTTGTTCTGCAGATACATTGCAGAGCTTTTACTTGGTCACGCTATGAATCGAAGGGTAAACTTCGATCTCAATAACGTCTTGATAATAACCCGCGAAACGCAAGCTATTTTCGAGTGCTACCCTAAGGCTCCCCTGTTGAGAGAAAGGAATAACACCAGAACTGTTTATCATTACTGGTGAAGTAAGTTGGCTGCTGTGCCTACTTTCATAAAGACGAAGCTCGTCTATTTGTAATGACAGATTATAAGTTTCAATAATATCAACCCCTTGGTGTTGATATTTTAAGCCTCCATATTTTGAATTAATCGTTATACCCAACGGACGGTTACAATACATATTAAAAGGCAATAGTTGCACATCACGGTGTTCCGTAAACTTCATGACATTGCCAGAAAAGAAATTTATTTCGCATCGATCTTTGATCTGGCCATTAATTCCTAACGTTAAGGTGTTAGCACTGGTGTAGAATGAAAGTGACAGACTAAAAATTAACGTTGAGACGATGAATTTGTGAATAAATACGAATGCTCTAATCATCATTTCACCTCTCATTGATTGAATGTAACCTGTTGCTTAACTTTCAAAACTATAAGTGCTTTAAAAAATGGTGAAGTAGTAAAAAAAGTTTATTATTTAGACGAAGTATGAGTTTTAGTATGAGTTTAAGGTAAGGTATAAATAGTACATTTTTAGATAATAATTTTGTTTTCAATTAGATAGGCAGTTTTTGACCCACAGTTAAATTTACGAGTGGATTTTTATTAATTGATAAAATTAGAACTATGGTCTACGGCGTTATTTTTGGTGAATTTTTCGATGGATTATTCTTCCAGGAATATTTTATTTTTAGTTTTATTCACTGGTTTATAATTTGAATGTGACGATTTTTAATTGTAATAGTGAAAAGTGGCTATCTATATTAGTTGGTAATTTCTATTTAAATTAGCCTCTTACGATGTTTTTTTAGAATTGGTGTATTTTATTCTTAAATACCGTACGCATGGAAAATAAAAATTAAATTATTTGATTTTATCGTGCATGAAAAATTTAATCTCACAAATGAAAATCGAAATTTAACAATAATTTAATACTTAAACGCAGGTTTAATACATAGAAGGTATTAACATAGGCCAAAACAAGATTGCGTTCTGTTGCAGTTAATTTAGTTGAGTCTATTAGGCAGATTAGTCGGTATAGGTATAGGTGAGGTGGCTATTTTTCGGTGGAAGAGGTGAATGATTTTTTTAAAAGACTAAAGCTTCGTAAGGGAAGCTCTAGTCTTAATTGCTTTAATGCGAATCTTGTTCAGCGTTAAAGCGCACTTTCCAACTTAGTTAGGAAAGTCGCGATGTCTTTTGAACTGATATCTCTATGAGTAACAAAACGTACAGGGTTACCTGGTGACATTGTAATGCCTTGCTCTCCTAACTCCCGTGCGATACGGTTAATATCAATCGACTGATCTAACTTCGCAAACACAATATTAGTCTGAATGAAATCAGGGTTAACTGAGAAACCTTCTAACTTGCTTAGACCAATCGCTAGTTTTTTTGCGTTTTCATGGTCTACTTTAAGTTGAGCCACGTTCTCCGTGAGCGCCATTTTACCTGCTGCAGCAAGAATACCAGCCTGACGCATACCACCACCGACCATTTTACGCAATCGACGAGCTTTAGCGATGTACGCTTTGCTACCAAGAAGTAGAGAGCCAATCGGAGCACCCAAACCTTTTGATAAACAAATTGTCATCGAATCGAAGTGTTGTGCGATCTCTTTAATGTGAACATCTAGTGCAGCCGCCGCGTTATAGACACGCGCGCCATCTAAGTGCATTTGCAGGCCGTGTTGGTTTACGAACTCACGCGCTTCCGCTAGGTAAGAGATTGGCAGCACTTTACCATTGATTGTGTTTTCTAAACTAAGAAGCTTAGTACGAGCAAAGTGGCTGTCGTCTGGCTTAATCGCTGCAGCAAGCTTTTTAAAATCTAACGTGCCGTCAGGGTTGTTCTCGATTGGCTGAGGTTGAATCGAGCCTAATACTGCAGCGCCGCCAGCTTCGTATTTGTAGTTGTGCGCTTGTTGGCCACAAAGGTATTCGTCACCACGCTCACAGTGCGCCATTAAACCCAGTAGGTTGGCCTGTGTACCAGAAGAAGTGAACATAGCCGCTTCAAAACCGGTTTCATTTGCAGCCCATTGTTCCAGTTCGTTGACGGTTGGGTCATCGCCATATACATCATCGCCTACTTCTGCATTTGCCATTACATCACGCATAGCTTGCGAAGGTTTAGTTACGGTGTCAGAACGAAAGTCCATGTTTATCTCCTAGAGTACTATTAGGTAGTCATATAATTGGCTATAGATGGCCACATAGTTGGGCTTTGCTTAAACAAGCGATGGTTTTGGTATCGGTAATTTGATCGTTGCGAATTTTATGTTGCAGTTCTTCCAAGCTAAGTTCGATAACCTCTATTACTTCATCTTCATCACATTCAAAGCGGGTAGTAAGGCTTAAGTCTTTTGCGATGAACAAGTGTTGGATCTCATCACAGAAGCCAGCTAAAGGGGTAACTTGTCCCAAGCTCTGGAAATAAGTTGCACTGTAACCCGTTTCTTCTTCGAGTTCGCGTTGTGCACATTGAAGAGGTGTCTCATCAATTTCCATCGTGCCAGCGGGGAGTTCCAAAAGCCATTTCTTAAGAGAAGGACGAAACTGGTTAATGAGGATGATTTTTCCAGACGAAGTGATAGGAAGAATAACGGCCGCGCCGGGGTGGTTTATTGTTGTATGTTTTACCACGACGGTCGTAGGGAGCGTCACGTTCTCTTCTATAAGAGAAATACTTTTCCATTGATGGATAACTTTACTCATGCAATCTGGCCACTTTCCTTGCCAATTTTTCTTATAACTGAAGACGTGTACCACCATAACGTCTATGGTGTCGAAAATAAAAGAAAAATTAGGGTTAACAATAGATTTAGTTTCACACCATTCGTGATGCTACTCTCATAATTGGAATCTATGATTGCGCGAAAATTGCAGCTTAACCATCTGATATAAAGGCAACTCAATAATAAAAGATACTTGTAACAAAGTGCTAACAAATGTATAAAAACGTATCTACACTCTCAACTGTTCAAAGATTTTCGGAGTAACGCATGAACCCTTCTATTTCCTCACATGCTGACAAGGCGCTACTCTCTGAAAGAATCAATAAATTAGCGCATGCTCTCTCTGATGGCGTTTATGAAAGAGAAGACACCATTAAGCTTTGTTTACTGGCGGCTCTGGCTGGCGAAAGTGTGTTCCTATTGGGCCCTCCGGGTATCGCAAAAAGCCTTATCGCTAAACGCCTCATCCAGGCTTTTGACAACAGTAGCTACTTCGAATATTTGATGACACGTTTCTCTACTCCTGAGGAAGTGTTCGGCCCACTAAGCATTCAAGAATTAAAAGACAACGGTCGTTACGTAAGGCTGACCGAAGGCTACCTACCAACCGCGCAAGTCGTATTCCTTGATGAGATCTGGAAAGCAGGCCCTGCCATTCTCAATACGTTACTGACTGTGGTTAACGAAAAGACATTTAAAAACGGCGCAGACATTGAGCGTGTGCCGATGCGCTTGTTGGTTTCAGCGTCTAATGAACTTCCAGACGAAGACAGCGGGCTAGAAGCACTTTATGACCGAATGTTAGTTCGTGTGTTCGTCAACCGTATTCAAAACAAACAAAACTTCAAATCGATGCTGACAACAGGTACTTCTCAAGAAGCCGTCATTCCAAAAGGGTTAGCGATTACAGACATTGAATATCATCAATGGCAGAAAGAACTCGATAATCTGGAGCTGACGGATAACTCGTTTAACAAGTTATTTGAGCTAAAAACCATGCTTGAAGAGACGGTTAAGAAGCAAGGTTCAGCATCAGAGTCGGATTTGTATGTTTCGGACAGACGCTGGAAGAAAGCGGTTAAACTATTGAAAGCGAGCGCATTCTTCAGTGGCCGTGATAGCGTTAACCCGCTCGATATTATGCTTCTTCAAGATTGTTTGTGGCATAGCCCTGAATCTCGCGATGTGGTTCGTAGCGTTGTAAAAGATTTTGCGTTGAACCGAGCGTTTGAGCAGCAAGAGTCTAAATCTCAAATCGAAATGTCTCGTGAAGAGCTAGAAGAGATTCAAGATGATGTTGAATCGACTCTGTCGGTGTCGCTCTCTGTGGAGTCAACCAGTGGCTTACGACGTAAAGACGTTTACCAACATGATATCAAGAACGCGAAAATGTACAGCGTCGGTAGCGCATACAATCTTATTAAATTGGTTATGCTGCAAAGCAATATGTCGGTGTCTGAATCTGAGAAAGGCGATAGTCGTTGGGTGTATGTAGCCAAAGATGATTTTGACCGTGTTCTAAAAGAAGGTCATGGCGACATTTACGGTTACGTAAACGAAAACAAAAATCTATGCCGTTTAAAGCTCGACTTGGATGCATCCAATCAATTAGTGATCAAAGACATTGCTAATCGTTCTGTATTGGTGAGTGTGGTGACTACTGACGGTTTAGACCAAGAACTGTATAACAAGTGGTTGAATGGCGCTGAGAAAGCCCTAGAACAGTTAACTTCAGCTGAATTCAAGTTAAAAAGAGTACGCACTGAATTCCATGACGCATTACCGCATAACTATATTGACCCTGATTTACCGAAAGCGATGGAATCAAGCTTACAGGCGGTAACACAAGAGCTTGAAACGACAAAAGTGAAGAGTAGCAAGATCGCGCAACGCATCAAGTTCATGAGTCAGTACTTTGAGTAAGAGGGGGAGCATATGTTAGGAGCTGACGGCTTAAACCTCGCTTTGATGGTGGCTGACTCAGGTATCATTGATACCGCGATGAATGATCTTATCGCTCGTTCTCAAGTGATGATGGCTGCTGAGAATAAAGGTGTGAAAACATCAGTCAAAAACCACTTAGTTAAATGGCGCGGTAAAGTAAAAAAACGCGTCACTAAAGTGTGTGAAACCGACCGTTTCCAAGAGGAAATCGCACTTTACCAAGAAGTGATTTACTGGGATGAATCTCAGTTCTTTGACGAGATTGATAGCGTTATCAAGAAGCTAGAGTGGCACTCAGCATTTTATCTACAAGCAAGACGTTTGATGGAAAACAATAAAGGTGTTTATAACGCGATGTTTCCACACTACTTTTGCGACCAATGGTACCAATCACTATCAGATGCGATTAAACAAGCTCAAGTCACCGAACTCGAAACAAGCAAAGAAAAAGTCTTAGCCGATCTTTATCAGCGCATGGAAACCATGAAAAACATGGATAAAGTGACAGAGTCGGGTGATGAAGGCAGTGTAGGGCGCTTGTGGGACATGGCATCTGCCAAGTTAAGCAAAACAGACCTTACCATCATGAAACGTCATGCTGAGTTCTTGAATAAGCACAAGGGCTTGCAAGAGATCGCTGAAAAGCTAGGCCGTATGGCTGGTGAAGAAGATGATCCTTCGCTACACAAAGCTCCTGTAGAAGAACTGCAGATGGTTGAAGAGAAAAGCGATGAAGCGGTCGATGATATTGTTGGGATTCACGAAAGTGATGATCTCAACAAGATGCTGCCAAACGAAACCATGTTCCTCGCTTACCCTGAACTTGAGGTTATCTTTTATAAGCACTTGGCCGACAAGCGTTTATTGAGCTATCGTTCGCAAGGTAAATCACGGACATTACGTAAAGTAAAAGCGCAAAAGCCTGATCGCAAGAATATCGATATTGAAAAAGGCCCGTTTATCGTCTGTGTCGACGCTTCTGGTTCTATGAGCGGTTTCCCAGAGCAGTCAGCCAAAGCTATGGCTTATGCTTTGATGCAGATAGCTCTAGCCGAAGAGAGAGACTGTTACGTGATTTTGTTCTCTTCTGAGCAGATTACCTATGAATTAACAAGGCAAGATGGCCTACGTGAAGCGAGTGACTTCTTAAGCTATTCATTCCACGGCGGTACGGATCTAGAACCTGTACTCATGAAGTCGATTGACCTAATGACGGGTGATAAATACAAGAACGCAGATTTGATCGTACTTTCTGACTTTATTGCCCCTAAGCAATCTGATGAAATGATTGCACAGGTTGAAAAACTGAAAGAGCACAAAAACCGTTTCCATGCGGTTAGTCTTTCGAAATATGGCAACCCACAACTTATGACGATGTTTGACCATTGTTGGGCTTACCATCCAAGCCTAGTCGGTCGTTTTATGAAGAAGTGGTAACGTCGAATTCCTTAATTTGCTCCATTTTGCTGCGTGTTTATTGATTGAAGAGATCGAACATGCAGCAATTTGATTTAAATGTCAGCAAACGAAATTGAAATTCATTTTTTTGTTTGACTATCTCCCCTCGATCCGTAAAGTAGGCACCCGAACACAGTGGTGCTAACGTTTAGTCGGTGCTAACGTGTTGAAAAATGGCGCCTTGGCAGAGTGGCTATGCAGCGGATTGCAAATCCGTGGACCTCGGTTCGACTCCGGGAGGCGCCTCCATTCTCTTTCTCTCTTATTTAGTTAATGAGAAATTAGACGAATGAAATTGCGATACTAGCTCAGTTGGTAGAGCGCAACCTTGCCAAGGTTGAGGTCATCGGTTCGAACCCGATGTATCGCTCCAAATTTTGTAATGTTGATTCATTTCGACATTAAGATGGTGTTTTACTTTTCAGTAATCGGCATCGCAATAAAGAATTGCGTGCCCTGGTGGTGGAATTGGTAGACACAAGGGATTTAAAATCCCTCGACGTTCGCGTTGTGCCGGTTCAAGTCCGGCCCGGGGCACCATCTATTTGATTGTTATCTTGTTTGGTAATGTTCAAAAGAGTTGTTCTCTTAAAACACTATTGAAGGCGCCTTGGCAGAGTGGCTATGCAGCGGATTGCAAATCCGTGGACCTCGGTTCGACTCCGGGAGGCGCCTCCACTATTCAGAAA
>NZ_JBFRVM010000032.1:0-18977 GCF_041475145.1 Vibrio sp. 10N.222.49.A3 | reverse complement strand
TCACGTCGCACGCCCCAAACTTTGTTAGAACTAATAGACAGTCCAAAGTAGCGATATGCTGTTTGAATTAAGTAATCTAGTGCAAAATGAATGGCAGATTGGACTAACATGTTTAATCCAATCAGGAGTGAGCAAGTAATAGAAATAGTGCTGACTTTTGTGATTATGCTTCTCTCATGAAAGTCAGCACTTTCGCTAATTAATTCACTTCTGAAAGTTTAAGAGCGGGACTTTTTTTCTGATTTAGTAAGATACTAATCAACGCTAATACCGTAAATGCTAAGCTCGATAGGAATAGATTTTCTACACCGAACTGAGCGATAAACCACCCAGCGACTATCGAGCCAATAGTGATCCCAAAATTTGAAAAAGAGATGTACAGACTATTTGCAAATACTTTCGCATCACCTGCATTATCCATAACCCATGTTTGGCTCACAACCAAACCAGCAGAGTGTACTGCACCCCAAAACGCGACCATTGCTACCATGAAGGAGAACGAAAAACCCATGAAGTATACAACAAGATAGATAAGGCCAAGTGTAATAGGGTAAAGCATCACGGTCTTTTTCATGTTTTTGCCAAGTAATTTACCAAAGATGAAGTTACCAAAGATACCAAACACACCGAACACCATCAGCATTGCACTAATCCACGTGCCGTTCATATTCGTTACATTACTTAAGTACTGAGTAATAAAGCTGTACGAAGAAAACATCGCTGCAAATACGAATATTACGGTCGATAAAGACAGCCACATGGACTTGCTACGTAAAATAGTTACTTGAGAGCCGAATGACATTTTTTCCTTTACAGGCGCGCTTTCCATCAAGAACATCACACTCACTAACGCAATGGCACAAGCAGTTAAGCCAAAGTAAAAGGCATAAGCGAGAGAGTATTGTTCAGCTAGAAAAGCGCTAATCGGAATACCGAAGACCAAACCAACAGCAACACCACCGAATACTTTTGCTGCGGCGTTGCTTTGCTCTTCTACTGATACCATAGAAGTAGCTGCTACCAATGCAACTGAAAAGAAAACAGCATGCATCAAGGCTGGCAAAACGCGAAATATCATCATGGTTGTGTAATCTTGCGTCATTGCATACACCAGATTCGATAGAACGAACAAAGAAAGAATGCCAATTAAAACGTATTTTCTATTCCACCCAGACATCATTAACGTAATAAAGGGACCACTCACCGCGACGACAATAGCGTAGACACTGACTAATAGACCTGCTTCTTGTACATCAATATTGAAGTCTTTCATGACTTGTGGAAGGAGACCAATAATACCAAGCTCTGTCGTGATAACGCCAAAAACGGCTAAAGATAGAGCAAAGATAAACAAGCTTTGTTTTTTCATTGTTTCAACTCAAATTATTAATATGCGGTAATTACGTACCGTCGATATTGGTTGTTGTTAGAGCCCTAAGTCCAAGTGTTGGAAAAGTGGCACAAAAATGTTGTTTTTTATCCAATAAAAATGCCGTTTTCAATGTGATTGAATTCGGCAACGTATCAGAATTCGTATTATCAAAGGGTGGAGACTTTTTTTCTTACCCGATGACATGTGCTTAGAACTGTGTTGTAGGCAACGTGTAAATGACGACTGGTTTCTCGCTTTCCATGGTTTTGTGTGGTCATTTCAATAATCCTATTTCTAATTCCTGGTTTGCAGGCCTCGTAACAGTAATTCACTTGAAAGGTACGGCGGCAAGCAAGACAGCGAAATCGTTGATGGCCGTTGGGGCCATAACCATGCTTTATGACACTGTCACTCTTATGACAGAAGCGGCAGTTAGGTCTATTCGTTGTCACATCGAACCGTAAATTTCACCAAAAGATATTGGTAGTCGTTTGAATTTAATTATCAACTTGGATTGCATAATAGGGGATAACACACGCAAGATTAAGTCCTTAAAATTACCAATACATATTCCCACAGGGACTTAATATGTCTTTTTGAAGTTTTATTGTGCAAATGGTACTTGAAATAATTTGTGGGAAATGCTGATCCTGGCAATATCAGGTAACGCTCAAAGTAGTTTAGGGACAACTCAAATCAATCAAATGAAAGAGTATGCCAACGACGTTCAAAGTCATGTGTTGGAGTCATGTGGCCACTGGTTGATGGAGGAGTGCCCAGTCCAGGTTGAAGATCTAGTTATTGATTTTTTTAACAAAAAATAATCAATAAAACTCAGTTTGAGTGTTGTTGATTCGTACCCTAGAGCCACTCTAGGGTATTTTTATATTTGAACTGCTTATAATTCGTACTCGGTTATGTAGCAATATAACGAGAACTCTTTATCCATTGTCTAGTTCAGAATGTACCCAGCGAGAAAACGCTTGGAATTTTACTCTTGTTTCCATTCCTTTAGGGCAAACCAAATCGTAGCCCTTTCCTGATTCAATATGCGGAAATGGCGCGACTAGCCTCCCCGCTTGGATTAAAGGCAGCGCAAATTCATACCGAGCAAGAAACACACCGAGCGATAATTCCGCCGCTTCCATCGCTAGGCGATTGTCACTATAGAAGTCACACCGTTTTTTACAATCAATGTCGATATGCATTTCATCTAACCAATACTGCCACGCACTTGTATCCCCTCTATGGATAAAATTAACGTCAGATAGAGCGCTCAACCCATTGTGAAGACCATGCTCGGTGGCGTAATTAACACTGCACACAGGTGTCCTCTTTCCAGAAAATAGTCGCTCACTGAAGTGATTGGGATACCGCCCCTGGCTATAAAAAATCGCCACATCGTAAGGTTCAAATTGAAAATCAGATTGATTCTGTTTGGTTTGCAGCTTGATGCTTAGATTGGGGTATTGCTGACGAAGTGAAGGGAGTCTCGGGATCAGCCAAGCAGAGGCAAAATAAGGTGATGTGGCTATATGTAAGCTACCAGTCAGCTCTCCGGTTTGAATGTCAGAAAGGGTAGAAAAAATGGACTCAAATGATGAATTCAGAACACTCAGAACTCTTTGTCCCTCCGGTGTGAGCTCTAACTTTCGGGTTTTTCTAATGAATAGATTGAATTGAAGCTGCATTTCCAGTTTTTTAATTCGCTGGCTAACCCCACCTTGGGTCAGAAAGAGCTCTTCTGCTGCTTTGGTAAAACTCAAGTGGCGCGCTGCAACGCTAAAAGTATGAAGCAGAGAAAGCTGCTGTTGTTGATTGGTGATTGAGCTCATGCATTACTCTGGTTAATTCGTGTGGGGGAATTATTCGTTTGTCCGAAGTTGTCAGTCATTATAGATTAATTTGTGTAATGTCACATTACAAGGACGTTAATGGTGACTCAATCAAGAAGGGAATCGGAGCTGATAACGCTATTACGAGAATCGATAAGATATAACGTGGATGAGATACGATGAAACTTATTTTAAATGCTGATGATTTCGGGCTGACGGAGTCGGTGAACTTGGGGATTGCGGATTGTTTTCGTGCCGGAACCGTAAAATCGACCACCATAATGATGAACCAACCTGGTGTCTCTCACGCGTCACAACTCTATCAGCGTGGTCTTATTCATGAAGTTGGACTGCATTTTACAGTGACATCAGGTAAATCAATATCGTCCCCTAAATTAATTCCAACACTAGTTGACGAGAATGGTCATTTTTTTGATAGAAAGACCCTGTTTAATAAATCTGATGTGTCTTCTGATGAAGTCTTTAGAGAGTGTATGGCGCAATATCAAGCGGCTTTAAACGCGGGATTTAATATTAATCATATCGATAGCCACCATTTTGCTGGTGCCTATCGCCCTCTTAAAATAGGTTTTACACAAGCAGCCAATGAAATAGGCCTCCCCGTCAGGCGTATTGATAGCTTTATACGGGGTCAAAACTTATTGTCGGTTCCTACCCCAGATGCGTTTGATATGGGCTTTCATGCAGAAGGTGTCAATATTGAATACCTCAAAGCAGTATTGCTGGCTTATCAATACAGCATGCCTAACAGTACGATTGAATTAATGTGCCACCCAGCAAGGACGCTAACTGAAGAGCTAGAGGACATCTCTAGTTATACCCATGCTCGTGTTGAAGAGTGGAAGATTTTAACCAGCGATGAGTTCTCTCTCTGGCTAAGAAAAAGTGGCATTGAATGCGTTGGCTTTGATGCGCTTCATGCTTAAACCGCGAAACAACCTACCTTCTCACAAGATAAACCATCGGCCTTGTTAGGTCGTTAAAACCGTTCCTTGCGGTTCAATAAATCAGCACAATAATAAAGGGTGACATTGTGGTAAATCCTACCGTACTTTCCCAAGTTAATATCTATCCAGTCAAATCCATTGGCGGGCTTTCTCTCTCTTCTTCATGGCTCGAAAAGCAAGGCCTTGTTTTTGATCGTCGCTTTATGCTGGCGTTAACTGGTGATGATGTCTCCGCTTCGGCTAAATACCCAACCATGGTGACGGCGCGTCAGTATCCAAATATGGTTCAAGTGAGTTCTAGTCTACTGCCAACCGGTATCATTTTTTCTTACCCCGGGATGGGACCACTAAAACTACACTATTCTAATTTTAAAATGCAGGCTACAGATACCAGTGTTTGGAGGGACCGCTTTTCAGCCTATACAACAACCGATGAAGCAAATGACTGGTTTAGCCAAGTGATAGGGAAGCGAGTTGAGTTACTGTTTACAGGCGAGCAATCTAACCGCATGAGAGAAAACCTTGGTCATAATGTGAGCTTTGCCGACGGTTTTCCTATCTTGCTGATTAGCTCTGGCTCATTAGCGGAGCTGAATAGACGCAGCAGCGAAGTCCACACCATGGAACAGTTTCGTACTAACCTCGTGGTGCAATCAAACGAACCTTTTATCGAAGACTCATGGAAGCGTATCAAGATAGGTGACGTTGAATTTGAAATTGTAGAGCCGTGTGAGCGGTGCATTTTAACGACACTTGATCTGGAAAATGGAGAATTTAGGGCCAGTAAAGAGCCATTGACGAGCTTTTCACGCTTTAGAGCCAACGAGCAAGGCAAAATATTTTTCGGGCAAAACCTTGTAGCGAAAAACGAAGGTGTTATCTCCATCAATGATGCTATCGAAGTGCTTGAGTATAAATCTAAGGAGTTTTATGAAGATCTCGACGCCAAAAAACAAGAGTTGATTTGTGTTGAAAGAGAACCTACAGCAAGAAACTTCGAGACATTTTGGTTTGAGCCTAAAAACGGCATGGTGCCTGAGTATAAAGCGGGACAACACCTCCCTATTGAGCTCACGGTCAATGGCAAACTGACCAAACGAATGTATACGCTGTCATCTAGCCCCTCTCGGCCAGAACGTTTGTCGATTTCAGTGAAACGAGTCCATGGTGGTGAAGTTTCCAACTGGTTGTTCAACCACTTACAAGTTGGCCATACCATTATTGCGGATCAACCCAAAGGCACTTTTCATATTACTAAAGAATCGAATGAGCCGCTGTTGCTGCTTTCTGCCGGTAGCGGTGTGACGCCCATGATCGCTATGCTTCGGTATTTGACTGACCAACGAGACACGCGTGATATTGCGTTTTATCATCAATGTTTGACGAAAGCGGATATTCCATTCATGGAAGAGCTCCTTATGCTAGAAAAACAACACGCCAATGTCACTGTGACTCTAGCCCTTAGCGAGCCATCACCTGATTGGCTGGGCGAAAAGGGGCATTTTAGTCGTACTCATTTAAATCAAATTTCAGAGTTTCACAAACGTCAAGTTTTTGTATGTGGTCCTAGTGGTTTCATGGAGAGTGTAAAGCGCTTGATGATAGAGAGTGGGCTGCCCGAAGAACAGTACCATCAAGAGACATTTGGCGTTGCAAGAGTGGCGGACGGGAGCGAGAAAAGGGTTCAAATCAACCTTGATGGTGTCGTGTTTGAAGGAAGCAACCAGCGCACCGTTCTGGAGCAAGCTGAAGCAGCAGGGCTTTCTATTTCGAATAACTGCAGAGCTGGTTTCTGCGGCGCCTGCAAAGTCACTGTGAAATCAGGAGAGGTTTACCAGCCCGATGCCCCAGGAATTGAAGACAGTGATAAGGCGAAAGGAATGGCCCTAGCTTGCTGCGCGATACCTAAGACAAATGTAAATATTGTTAGCTAGTATGTAGGTTTTATGATGATTGAGGCCACTATCAAACTTTGATAGTGACCTCAATATCGTTGGATTATCTAAAACACAATAACACCCAAATGACCTGCAATGTCGTGCTTCGATTAGTCAACATTACAAAGAAGCCTCAAAAATATCCGGATGACGGCTCGATAATGCAATGATTTCATCTATGATGACTCTTATTTTAGGCAGAATGTATGGTGTTTTTAGCCAAACAATACTGATGGGTGCTCCTTCGCCATTGAATTTCTCTAATACAGGGCATAATTGCCCATCATCAAGGTATTGCTTCACTAACCATACTGGTAGTTGAGCTAAACCTGCACCAGATAAAGTCGATTGTAAAATACCTTCACAGTCAGCTATCTCATGACGTGCTGAAATATCAACAGATTCGGTTGCCCCTTTAGCATTTTTCAGCAGCCAACTATGCCTTTGTCCTATAGGCCAACCGACGATGCAATCATGTTGAGCAATATCTTCTTTTTTGGTAATAGGTGCTCGCGTTGCTAAATAAGAGGGAGAGGCACATATCACCCTTTTTTGCTCCCCTATTTTACGTGCAACAATATCGCCCGAATTTTCTAAGTGCCCAACGCGGATCGCAAGATCAATCCCGTCACTGACTAAATCCGTAGGACGGTCATTAAAGGTAATAGATAGATCTAATTGCTCGAACTTGGACGTTAATTCTAGCAACTTGGGTAGAATTGCTCTTCTACCGAGAACTGCGGGTAAATCTATACGCACACGCCCTGATGGCAATAACTGTTGATTGCTTAAGCGCTTCTCTGCTTCCTCTAAAATGGTCATCGCTTTAAGGCAGTCGGCTAAATAGGAATCCCCATCATTGGTTAACGCGATGCGTCGAGTTGTTCGATGAAGGAGTTTGGTGCCTAGCTGTTTTTCTAGTCGAGCAACGCTTTTACTTAAAGCTGAACCGGTCATTCCAAGCGCTTGAGCCGCAAGGGTAAAACTCCCCAACTGCGCTACGGTGACAAAATGACGAACTTCCACAAACTGGCTTTTTAACATTAATTAATTCCCCCAGGGACTTTATGTTCTTCATTATATTGACTTAATAAACAGATGTGAATCGATTATTCTGCGTACATCAACGAGATGATTACATCGACTTTCAATAAAGGTAAACATGATGAATAACTTCAATAGATTCAAAGGTAAGGTCGCTTTTATCCAAGGTGGCAGTCGCGGTATTGGTGCCGCCATTGTTGAGAGATTGGCATTGGAGGGAGCGTCTGTTGCTTTTACATTTGTGTCATCCCACGGAAAAGCTAAAGCGCTTGCGGAGAGCTTAACTTCACAAGGTAGCAAAGTCATCGCAATAAAGGCGGATAGCACTAAACCTGAAGATATCAGAAATGCAATCAGCGAAACCATAGAACAACTTGGTCAAATTGATATTGTCGTAAACAACGCAGGTGCGCTGATCTGGGACAGTATTGAAAATTTGACGATGGATGATTGGGACAAGACCATCAATACCAACGTACGAAGTGTATTTGTGGCTATTCATGAAGCCGCGAAGCATATGAATAATAACGGCAGAATAATCAATATCAGTAGTACGAACGCTCAGCGCATTCCTTTTGCTGGCGGTTCTATATATGGAATGAGCAAATCTGCACTAACCGGATTGGCCAAAGGTCTCTCTCGAGATCTAGGCCCTAGAGGCATTACAGTCAACAACATTTTACCTGGTCCGGTAGATACCGACTTAAACCCTGACAATGGCGATACTTCAGAGCCTGTAAAAGCTATCGGTGCACTTGGTCGTTATGGTCAAGTTGAGGAGATTGCTAGCTTAGTAGCATTCGTCGCTAGCTCAGAAGCGGGTTACATCACTGGTGCTGATTTGATGATCGACGGTGGCTTTTCCGCTTAATCAAAATATGCAGTCAAGTAACTCGTGATTTATCAATCTAACTTCAAGCAATCATCGATACATGGTTAGTAAAGAGAAGTACAATGGTTGGCCTATTTCACAGGTCAATCATTTAGAACCCCTTGGCTTTGATCAGTTTTGCATACTTGCCAACGACATCCAGTCACTACCACATAAACATCCGATGTTAAATATTGAGTTCAACAATAAAATAGATAACACATTAAAAACTAGCGTTATTAAATTGAATTCTGACTCTTAATCCAACATTTCTAAACAAAGAGGTAAATTACTTCTATGGACGACCCCGTTAGGTGCCGTTTTATCCTATTGTCTTCTTGTATTAAGGAGATAAGCACATGCTAGAGCTCTTTCTACAACCCGAAATCTGGGTAGTATTTGCCACTTTATTGATTCTTGAAATTGTTTTGGGGGTCGATAATGTCGTCTTCATTTCTGTTCTATGTGAGCGGCTTCCCGAACAGCAACGCAAAGTTGCACGTAATTTAGGTATTGCTCTGGCGGTGTTAACGCGAATAGGTCTTGTATTTTCTATTTCGTGGGTGATGTCTCTGACTAATCCTTTGCTGAGCTTCGCTCATACAACGTTCACCGGGCGAGATATTATTATGATATTGGGCGGTGTTTTTTTGTTGGCTAAAAGTGCGAAAGAACTTTGGTCATGGTTAAGACATACACCATCGTCATATTCGACTCGAGCTAGGACTGGACTCGCCGTCGTGCTTCTCCAGATTGTAGCGGTAGATGCCGTTTTTTCTATGGATTCAGTCATAACCGCCGTTGGTTTAACATCTGAAGTGCCAGTTATGATAGCTTCTATTTTGACATCCGCGATTTTTATGATTTTAACAGCGGAAAAAATTAACAACTTGGTTATTCGTTACCCAGGATTTAAAACGCTGGCTTTACTGTTTTTGGTTTTATTAGGAGGGTTGTTGATGGCGGAAGGGCTAGCCATTCATATCAATAAAGGCTATGTGTACTTTGCTATGGTTTTCGGACTAACGCTTGAGTTATGTCATATACAAATAAAAAACAAACATAAGCGAACCTTAACCATCCAGCGAATTAAAGCATATCAGTCCAAAGCGAGCTGAGTTACATTCTAATGAGACACGTCTCCATTATAAGGAGACTGTCAGCTCTGCTAATTCGGAATGTGCAAACCTATTCGACACAGTCAGCACTAGACAAAGCTGCTTTCTATAAATAAGGGTTATTCATTAATTGCTAATTTAGGAAGGCCGATAACTCAGAAATGTCCAAAAATGAGTTTCAGAAGCATCGTTTAATCAAGCCAGGTGAGTGCCTTATCAAACCCCTCTGGCGTTATATTGATGTACCAATCTAGCTCCACTTTTTTGCGCATGACCAGTCCACACTCTTCAAGAGCTTTACATGAAACTCGGAAGTTGTTCGGGTGAATATCTCTCCCAAGCACTTGATTGACGGCCAGGTTGATGACGGTTGACTTACCTTATTTTACTCCTTTGATGAACGCCTTGGCCAAACATCTTAAGACCTCTTTCTGAACTTGGCTCATTATTGCTTTTTTCATTCTCTCTGCCTCTTAATCATTGCAACAATAATTAAATTAAAATTCTGAAAATTTATTTATTTTATCAAGGGTAGGTTCGTGCTGGCTGCTATATGCTTGCATGTAGAGTCAGTATGAAGCCGACAGAACGAAGCAACGTCAGTCAGCTCTTTACTCATTTAAAGAACAGCTTTATTCGCGATTCTAAAGAGAGATATTTTTTCCTAAAACCTTATAGACCGTAGTCCTACTGCACTCTAACTCTTTACTGATCGCATGCTTGTTCATTCCTCGGTCTGCAAGCTCTTGAGTACGCGTATGAAGCGTCTTATTAGGAAATCGGCCAAGATGCCGTCCTTCAGAGGGATTTAGAAGAAGAAAGTGAGTGATTTTTGCGATCTCGTAGCTATTAGAGAAAGGAAGTGTGCAAAAACCACTCAAAAGTTGGCTATAACATATTGTGCATTAAACACAAAAACGACTCCTTATTGAGAGCCGTTTTTATTGGGATTCTACTTTTACTATTTGGTGTTCTTTATATTTTTCTCATTAACAATTAAGCTTGTGTTTTAAATGGGATAATTGGTGTTTCTATTTCCATGCTTTCAGCTTCCCAAGTATCTAATTTAGCTTGCATCATAATCCAAATGCCAACGCCAGTTCCGGTCGTTTCTGCTAGGCGTCTAGCCATTGCATGTGAGCATTTGGCTTTACCGTTAACAAATTCACTTAGTGCTTTTCTTGTTACACCTAAGTTCACTGCTGCTTCGGTAATTGATATTCCTCTTTCATCCAAAATAGTGTGTTTAAAAAACTTACCTGGATGTGATGGTTTTCTCGTCATTCTCATTTCTACTCTCCTAAAGCCTACCTTGTATGTAACGAGATAGACTAAGGTCACATATATCGTGACCCGTAACCTAATCTTTTATTAGGCAGCTATCGGGCTTTTATTTTTTTCCCGTGATAATCGATATAATCAAGAAATTCAGCGCCTTCATCTTGTATTTGAAAAGTTATTCGCCAATTTCCATTAACTTTTATACTGTAAACCCCTTTACCAGAACCTTTCTTTTCAGAAAATTTATCTCTATAAATTGCTTTCAGATCTTTAGGGTGGTGTGAAGCATCGACAGCATCCAGTATAAACGCAATGCTATCGATGTGATTTGGGTTTAAGCCACTTTCGTTTCCGTCATAGTAAAATTGCTTAAGCCCTTTATGCGAAAAATTTTTGATAGCCAAAATGAGATCCTCCATAGGCAGTTGTTAAATATTTTCATTAAGCTAATGATATCCATTTGATATTCCTTTTTAATTTTTTTTGTTATCAAAGAACTCGTACCTAGCTATTGAATATATTTTGCCTACGCAGTTCACATAGAGGTCGGTATTTGCAACCTTTACAATGTAACCCGTAACGTAACAGGTGTCAATTATTTATCTTTACACCTTCTAGAACTTTATAAACAGTAGTTCGACTGCATTCTAACTTTTTACTGATCGCATGTTTATTCATACCTTGCTCTGTAAGGTCTTGAATGCGTTGATGAAGACTCTTATCAGGAAATCGCCCGAGGTGCCTACCTTCAGAGCGTGCACGCTCCCTTCCCTCATTACAGCGCTGTAAGATTCGTTTTCTTTCCATTTCAGCAAACGCCGATATGGTCGTGTAAATAACTCGACCTACATCGCTATTGATATCTAAATCCCCCAAGTCATGAAACACCAAACCCGCTTTCTTTTGCGCTAGTTGATCGGCAATTTGCAAAGCATCGATGGTATTTCGAGCAATGCGGTCGACTTTGGTAACATGAATAACATCTCCCTCCCTTGCAAAATCCAGCAACAGGTTAAGCTGTTCTCTATCAGAGGATTTACCGCTCGCTTGCTCTTGGTAAATTTTTTCACAACCAAGACGTTTAAGTTGTTCAAGTTGAACATCGAGCGTTTGGTCTTGGGTGCTAACACGAGCATAACCAATTTTCATGGAATGAACCTTAAAGTGAACTTAAAGATATTGATACACAAGTGTACATGTTCACTTTAAATTATAAAGATTAACTGAACAGTTATTAAATGATTGTGAGCAATGTCCATAAAGTTACTAGCCCAGCGATGAACAATGGCTAAAAGCAGCCAACGAAAAGCTCTACAACGCTCTGACATGCGGTAGTTGCAGCTCTTGCTTAGTTAAGACTTACTGAAATTGCTTCATCAAACGTTGTAATGCTTTTATTCGATCAACCAATACGCCCGTGCGTTCGATTGATGTTTGAGAGGTCGCTGAAGTTTCGTTTGCTAGTGCTTTGATGTTTGAAACGTTACGATTTACTTCCTGAGTTACTATCGCTTGTTGGTCAACCGCTGTGGCGATTTGCATGCTACTGTCTGAAACCATGTTTAGCTTATCAGAAATAGCTTGTAAGACATTACCACTCTCATTTGCTTGCTCTTTGCATCGAACTGACAACTCACCACCTTTCTCCATTGAATTAACGGCACGGTTTGCTGTTTGCTGAAGCTGTGCAATCATAGAGTGAATTTCATTCGCAGACTCGCCTGTTTTCGAAGCTAGGTTCCGTACCTCATCGGCAACAACTGCGAAACCACGACCAGCTTCACCAGCACGGGCTGCCTCAATTGCAGCATTTAGAGCAAGAAGATTGGTTTGCTCTGAAATAGTTGTAATTAGCTTAAGAATCGTTTCAATTTGTTGGCTGTCTTGTGCAAGTTGGGTGATGATAGAACGAGTCTGTGCCAGTTCATGGGTTAATGAGTTGATCTCATTAATTGTGCTCTTAATACTTCGAAGTCCTTCTTTTGATTCATTATCTGCTTCCTCAGCTAGTTTGGAGGCATTGCCCGCTGATTTGGCCACATCATCAATCGAATGGCTAAGTTCTTCAATAGCAGTAGCTACTTGTTCAGTTTCATGGCATTGGCGGTCGAGGCTTTGTCCTACGGATTGAATGGTGCCGAGCTCGTCTTCAGCAGAAAGTAAGATATCACCTGAAGTTTCTGTTGCTCTGGCACAGACCGCGCGAAGTTCAGCACTTTTCATCATTAGTGCTAATTCAAGGCGCGAGTAATCATCAAAGTGATCTGCGTATAGCATTTCCATCAGGGGGTTGTCATAGATCGACTTTGCCAACTCTTTAGCGATGTTGAAGCGGTGTCTCTGTATAAACACCAGTGACATTAAAATCGTACTGATAAGCGCTATCGATAAGGCAGGAATGGTCGGTTGTATCGTCGCTGATGCTATAGAAATAAGAGCGAGAATGGTACTAAAGGCAGCTGCAATATTGTGAAACGCGACTCTTGGCTTAACTTTATAAGCGCCAGTATTTATTTTTTGATAGAGCTTGGTTGCTCGATCGGTCTGCGCTTCGGTAGGCTTAGTTCGAACAGATTGATACTCAATTGTAGAGCCATCTACACCTTTGATAGGGGTGACGAAAGCAGATACCCAATAGTGCTTTTCTCCCTTACATTGATTTTTTACTAGTCCCATCCAGCTTTTGCCAGATTGAAGATAGTCCCACATCTGTCTAAATGCCGCTTTTGGCATATCTTTGTGGCGTACCAAATTGTGAGGGTTGGCAATCAGTTCTTCTTCACCATATCCAGCTATATCGCAAAACTCCTGGTTAGCATAAGTTATGTAGCTTTTAGGATCGGTGGTTGATATTAAATTTGCTGATTCTGGATAGTCATTGTTGAGCTGTTTGTCGTTCACTATTAACGGGTCTCTCTATTTCTTATATCTAGAACATCTGCGTCATCGAAATATATGTATTTACCATTCGATGCTTGCTACATTCATAACTTATAAGCATTTATGCTACGCTATACATAAGTGTTTGAAATATGATGTAGATCAAATAGTAGACTTATTTATAAAAAGCTTAATGAATCACCTCAAAACTGTCGGCAAGCGGACAGATGGTAGCGACTAAAAGATAGTCGTACCGAGCACTAAGGAAGTTTGGCAAAGAGAGAATAAACTAAGAACAAAATCTGAAATTGAAGCATGGATTAGATTCCTCATTCTCGCGAAGGGAAAGCCTCCGAAGCTACTAGATTCAATGAAATAGTATTTACTCTAGCTTGCTTTGTGGCATTTTCGAGCTAGAAAATGCCATGTGTTAAAATTCAGATTGTGACGTTTTTGCCCCATTCCGCTTTAGTGCAATGACTAACCAATGGATCACGCTGCTGAATTTCCGATACTTGTAGTTATGACTGAGTGCGGAACAACGGTTCTCAGCATCTCTCATTTATGTGCAAAATCGACACTTCTATCCGACAACTTCCGCTTGCATTGTTATGCAATTTCTTTGGGCGTGATAAGGCGTTAATGAACAAACGAGTGAGCTACTCACTTGTGTTAACTGGTGAACAACTATCTGAATACATAGTTCTATCTGCTATTTACTAGAAAATTTATCTCGGTACTCCCTAGGTGTTATTCCTTTGTAGCTCTTGAATAACCGATTAAAATTTGAAGGATTATTGTATCCAACCATTTGGCATATATGACTGACTTTCAGGCTAGACGTTTCTAACAACCTAGCAGCATGGCTCAATCGTATTTTTTTCAGCCTTTGACTAAATGTTTCGCCAAAATGACGAATAAAAATACGATTTACCGTTCGCTCACAACAAAAAATATGCTGAGACAAATCATACAACGAAATATCTTGGGCATAGTGCTGATTCAAATATTCAGATAGTGCTTCAATTCTATCTTTTTCAGACTCAAATTTAACATGTTCAGAAGAGCCTAAAGTCACGGGATTCTTGTCTTGAGTTACCACTGAAAAAACACGAAAAAGCACCGATAGCTGCTCTAGGCTTGAGGTTTTATAATCAATCTGGTTGATGACTGTTTTCACTTCGACAGCCGTTGGTCGGGAAAATTGAATGGATAAGCCATCACCAAGTATGCTGGATAGCTTTCTCATTTCCTTACAGTGCATCAACATATTCGACACCCATTCTTTATCAACCCATAGACTGTGCCTCTCGGGGGGAAGCTTTTTACTATTTGCTACTAAGCCTCTTAAATCATGGGGTAATTCTGGAGGAATCAAGAACAAAGAACACGAAGTGACATCTATATCAACACTTCCAATCCTGATTACGCCTTGGTAGTGATCCAGCAACAGAAATTCAAACTCACTGTGAAAATGAGCTTTCAATAACTCTAAGGGAGAGTCATCTAAATGATGTCTCCAAGAGTAGCCTGGACGTATCAAGCTTTTCGTCGGTATAGGTCTCATTCTGCCTAGATCCAATAAATACTGCCTTTAAATATTGTCGAAATAGTATCACTTAATGTCCAAATAGTGCGACTAAAAGCGCGAAATATACCGAATAATAGTCCCAAGAGCTTAGCTAACCTCAAAAACAAAACTAACAACAACTTAAAGAGGTTGAAAGAATGAAGAACTATGCAAAATTCATCTTTGATATGGATGGAACACTTGTCGATTCAAAGGACGCTGTCGTAAAAGCATGGAGTCTATGGGCGCTAGAACATAACATCAATGTCGATCGCATTTTAGCCATATCTCATGGTCGCCCAGCGGACGACGTCATCAAAGAGCTGATGCCCCACCTTAATATAAAACAAGAAGTTGCTAAGCTGGAAGCAATAGAATTGGACAATGTCGATTCTGTAAAACCTATACGCGGAGCGATTGCTTTCCTGAACAAGTTAAACGATCACGACTGGGCAATATATACGTCTGCACCAAGAGAATTGGCCGTTCAACGATTGATGGCTGCCTCAATTCCAGTCCCTCAAATATTGGTTACCGTAGAGGATGTACAAAAAGGAAAGCCTGAACCAGAAGGTTACAAGCTAGCGGCCGAAAAACTAAAAGTGCTCCCTGAGCATTGTCTTGTTTTTGAAGATGCTCTAGCAGGTATCCAATCCGCCCTAAGCGCTGGGTGTGATGTTGTTAATATTACCGCTGTTGCTCCCACACAACCCACTATAAATGGAGTTACATCAGCAAGGGATTACTTTGATGTATCAGCATGTCTAAACGACCAATTCATTCAGGTATAAAACTATGGCTCAACCAAAAGTAAGGAACATTGTTTTCGACGTTGGCAACGTGATTGTTCGTTGGGATCCTTTAGAAATTACTCGACTCACTTTTGTGGAGAGTGAAGATCATCAACAACTTGCCAAAGCAACCTTCCAATCCCAGACGTGGATAGATTTGAACAAAGGACTCATATCAGAAACAGAAGCCAAAACTCAGTATCAGCAGATTCTCGGGTTCTCAGAGCAGGAGTGTGAAGAGCTGTTTTATTATGTAAAGCAGACTCAACGTCTAATAGTTGGTTCCATTGCTCTCATTCAACGCATTAAGAGTGCAGGTTATGGTGTCTATGCACTAACGGATAACGTTCACGAAATAGTAGCCTACTTAAAGTCAACCTACTCATTTTGGCCGCTATTTGATGGAGCGATAGTATCGGCGGAAGTGGGCATGCTGAAACCTCAACCAGAAATTTATCACTTGTTACTCAATAAGTACGAACTTATAGCTTCAGAGACCGTGTTTATTGATGACATGCTTTACAACGTGGAAGGAGCAAAGTCTGTTGGTATGCATGCAATTCAATTTGAAGATATAGGCCAATGTGAAAAAGACTTAATATCTCTAGGGCTGAATATCTAGGGCGTTTTCGGGTCTAGTTCCATTTTGCATGTTCAGCGAAACATTCTGCATAAAGCGAATCCAATGCCATAGATAGAGATTGCTTGGTTTTGTCCATTTCGTGCATATCAGCCATCGTGAGAAGCGATAGCTGTTTGTGCTTTGGAGTACTAAAAGTTATCCGAAACAAGCTAAATTAGTAAACTAACTGACTCAGAATTGTCCAAAACCTTCACAGGCTGAATTTTTACCTATGGCAATCATTAGGGCGTTGTTGCAAATAATCAGATAAGGCAGATCTACCCAGTGATGGGCTTAATGATTACTGGTAAACCCCCTCAATATTGAAGAGACGATTCATAAAGGCGGATCTCTCCCGCACAATGGTTTTATGTTCATCATTGCGCAACCAACAATCAAATTGCCCCTTGTTCAACATCCGTAATGATTCGAATCCTTGGATAGTTGACCAAGCTCGTTTTCGTATTTTAAACCCACCGGTGGCTACAACAAGTTTCTTGATGGGGGCGTGATCAGACTCGATACCGTTATTGAGGTGCTTCACTTGCCGCTGCTCGACATCCGCTCGCAGTCGTCCCTCCTTCTTCAAGCGAGCAATCGCATTGGCGTATGAGGAGTGTTTGTCAGTGTTTAATGTTTTAGGCTGATTGTCTACGTCGTAATATCTCAGGCAACGCCTAAGGAACTGATAAGCGGCTTCTTTATTACGTTTGTGGGAGAAATAGAAATCCAGCGTCTCGCCTTGCTTATTGATGGCACGGTAAAGGTAGTGCCACTTCCCCTTCACTTTTACGTAGGTTTCATCGAGCTGCCACGAAGAGTCTGTCCGGATAAATTGATGGCGACGTAATCTCTTACGTAATGTCGGGGCATATTCAATGAACCAACGATAAATGGTCGAACGATTAACCGAGATCCCCCGTTCTGCCAGCATGTCACTGAGGTTTGCATAACTCATCGGGGTCGAACCATACCAGCGAAGGCACCAAAGGATGATCTCAGGGGCAAAGTGTTTCCATTTGAATTCGGGGTTGGTCATTGAATCGCTGGATTAGATGGGAAAGAAACGATTCTGAGCCCAGGCCTGATTTTTTGCAACAACACCATATCGCGAAGCACCTCGATCCATTTTTCTTTAGCTTCACCCTTGAACGTCATATTTTCGAAAGATTGCTTAAGTGAAAAAGTGGATAACGGAACTTCTGGTGATAAGGAAATATTCACTATTCCAGCGGCAATATCATCAATGATAAGTGAAGGTTTGATAGACCATGACAAACCTTTTGGATCTGTTTCATACTGCATACTTTTCCCTCTCGATACCTAGATTTGCTCATGCAATCCTGAACGACTATAGGTGAGCCGCTTACATGCTCGTAAGTGCCCGAAAAATCACGCCTACTACAAATACACCTAAACCAGCGCCTGCTAAAGCCATTTAAGATGGTTGGAATTCTAGAAGCCTTGGTTGAGGGATTTCTTTGATTTTTGTGCCGTATTTCATTTCATTATCATTGTCAGAGTTTAAACGCCACACAATGGTGCCTTTAAAAAATATCAAAAAGATCACATCATGCATCTTCCTGTCTTCAGCTATTTCCCAGAGTAACTGGTGACATTGATTGAAAAGCGAGTCAAACTTTTGCCTAAATAGGTAGTCGTAGATATTTAGAAGTTCACCTATGTCTTTATCTTTGATACGTTCAAAAAGCCCCATGTCAACATGTGCTTGATATTTGTATATCTTAGCTCGACATACGTTATATTCGCTTTGATCTGATTGTATTGCTCTATCAAGATTGTTAATCTTTTCACTATGTGTACGTTTTCTGTTAACAGTAAACAAAATGTTATTTGCTGCTGTAAAATAACCAAGCTTTCTTGCTTTTTTCTCTAGTTTAACTAAGGTCTTTAAACGAAGATCGGATGGTTTACGTTCTGCAAGTAGCGCTTCTGTCACAATGCTCTCAACAGACTGTTTGTGGAATTCATTTTTCCGTGATTTTGCTAGTTTAATTGCCGAGTCCAAATCGGTACTTTCAAGTAAACTCAATCTTTCTCTATAGATCATATCCAGCGTCCATTTATCCGACTCTGGACACAATTCTTCACATAAATCTAAGTACTCTTTTGCTTCGTCGTAATTGGCTTTCATTCTATACGAACTGGACATTAGAGCATAATAGCGGTGCAACTGTTCACTATCGACCTCTTTAATTACATCCAATAAACTATCTATGGCTGTAATTGTTTCTGTGAATCGAGATGTACTTTTAAGCAAATATACATACGCTCCGCTTAGATAACACAGCTTATTCATTCTTCTTAATGCTAACTCAGTTGACTGACCTGTTGCTTCTGAATGACTAATATTATCTCGACACTCCTCGAATGCATGACGAAGCAAGGTACAGGTATTATCTTCCTCAGTATTGTATCCGGACTGAGAGATTTTTCGATTGATAGAGCTGAGCTTCACACCCTTTTTCGTTTCGGTGAGCGTAACATTTAGGTACTCGTTTGATATTCGCAATATCTCTTCACGAGTCATTTTACTCATCATATAGTCTTTGATTATAGGGTTAACCTTAACTAATTTTGAGTCCTGATCTAGTTGCACTGTTGTGGCAAGTTCTAGTCTAACGAGCTCCATGGTGTGCTGAGCATATAGTATCCGCCCCATGAACC
>NZ_JBFRVM010000031.1:0-25801 GCF_041475145.1 Vibrio sp. 10N.222.49.A3 | reverse complement strand
TCAAAAAACTGTTTCCCTATTTCCGAAAGGAGTTTTCGAGCATCTTTACCCACATAAACCACTTTCGCCCCCGTTTTACTGTCTGGCAAATGCCATTCATCTCCTTTGATAAAGGACCATTGCAATCCCGTCACCTCTGAAATCCGACACCCCGTCAAAAGCACCAGCTTTATGACCTGACAGCAACACGCCTCAATTTCTCCCTGCTGACTAACCGTTCGTAAAGCCCCTTCAAGTCGCGATAATTCATCCAGACTTAAAAAGCGATTCAACTTCTTTTTTCGGTTCTGCTTGATACCATCGCAAGGATTTTTCAAGCAATACCCTTGTCTCTCGGCATATTTAAAAATGGAACGCAGCACATCAAGAGTGCGATTAGCCGCTCCAGCATAGTCTTGGCTTAACTCATCAAACCAACGCTGCACATGACACGAATCAATACGAGTGACGGGGTAATGCCCAAACTCTGGTAATAAGTGTTTATTTAATGCCCCTCTTGCCCCTCCCTGTGAGCTGGTTTTCCATGTTGAGCACACTTTTTGTAACCATTCACCCTGTACCAGTGCATCAAAACGCATCGCCCCGATCGCCCTACTCTTATCATTACCCTGCATCAGGCTTAACGTTTTTTGACGAGCCTGACGAAGAGATAGGCTATCGACAGGCGCTATAATCTTATTGCCACCGCCTGTCTTCATGACATAAAAACGGGAAGCGTCTTTGCCTACTCGCACCCCAAACCCATATTGCTTTGTATCCCAAACAACATAAGTTTTGGGTTGGGGCAATAAATCCTTAATCTTTTTCTGAGTGAGTCTGATATAGCTCATGAGCGCATCCCCTTAGCCAAAGTCGCTGATATATGAGAGGCCGCTTTACAAGCATCCAGACTGCTTAAGTGGGCATATTTCAGCGTCGTTTCTACATCCGCGTGACCCAGTAAGCGACTAAGCACCGTCAGATTAATGTTGGATTGAATTGCAATACTGGCGTACGTGTGGCGTAAATCATGTAGGCGCACACCGGCTAACTCGGCTAAACGGCGCACTTTACGCCAGAACGAACTCAAGGCCACTTCAGATATCGGTTTGGTATGGCATCGTGCAGGAAAAATATAATCACTCTCTGTTCGCCACTCTTTTAGATACGCCCTAACCGGTGAGCAAAGATACACCGTTTTTGCACCTGTTTTACTGTCTGATAAATGCCAATGCCCTCCCCTGTAATCTTTCCATTGCAACGTTCTCACTTCCGAAGAACGGCACCCTGTATATATCAATAATCGTATAATCATCACGAGAATTGGGTTATCGGCTTCTAACGTTTCGAGTACATGCCATAGGCTACGCAACTCTTCCGGACTGAGGTAGCGTTCGACCTCTCCCGCTTTATAACGCTTAAAGTGACGACAAGGGTTAGTGTTTCTATGTCGATACCCCCACGCTTCACACTGCTGCATCATGACAGACATCAACACTAACGCTTGATTCGCTGAGCCTTTCACGTGATTTAACTGAGCAAACCACCCTTCAATGTCTCTTCGCTCTATGGAGTGAACCTGTTTATCGCCTAAAATAGGCGCGATATGTAAACGAAAGGCGCTCTTATTCTTTACCGTCGTTCTTGGTTTCCAGTGGCGAGGATAACGCTTAAAAAATTCCTCAGCGAAGACCCGAATCGTTATTGGTGGCAGCTCTTTTATATCTGCCAGATAACGAGTCTGGTGAACTTCATTCACCACTTGCTTTCGCACCTCTCGTAATGATAGGTCGGTTGCTTTACCAAGCTTGCGGTGAACCCTTAACCCTTCATGCTGAAAGCGAATATAAAATCGCTTACCTCCTGACGGATAAACTCTTAAATACAACTCAGGGACTTTTGTATCGTAAAACTCTTGAACCAGATGGTTAGAAAGGATGCGCTCAACAAAGCGTTGTGTGAGTAAGATTTTTTTCATCATTTAGTACCTTCATATAGGGACATAGAATCACGAAATTTCGTGAAAGCATGCCATACCAATGAAAGACACAAACTACACATCGCTTATCTATCAGACACTTACTACAGACAACCATCCATAATCGCCAGATTATGACGTGGTGTGTATTCGTATGAATTTCATGAACAGGCGGTGTTTGAGGCGCTATCTCTATGGTATTCAAAGCGTCATGGTTTAAATCTGTCTTCAGACAAATTCGTTCAGGTTCCGGGAGTATTACCAGGCATCGCGTTGTTACTGCGCCAGTTTACCAACGAGGGTGATGGTGTACTTATTCATACGCCGGCTTATCATCAGTTCGCTAATTTGGTGAATAAAGCAGGTCGTCAGGTCGTGAATAGCCTGTTGATTAATGACGGACAGAGTTATCAGATTGATTTTGCTGGTATGGAGCAACAGATCATCGACCAACAAGTGAAGACGATGATTTTCTGTAATCCGCACAACCCGACTGGGCGAGTGTGGACACCTCAAGAGATTGAACAAGTCATCGAAATTGCTAAACGTCACGATGTGCTGATCATCAGCGACGAAGTTCATTCCGACATTATTTTTGAAGGTCATTCTTTTACGAGCTTAACCAGCTTTGATTACGACAAGGTCATTGCCTTGATTGGCTCTCCGGCGAAAACCTTCGGCATGCACAGCATCTCAAATGGTTATGTGTACACCAACAATCATGAGTTATTTGAAGCGTTCAAAACCAATGTGGTGGCGATGTATCTTGACCATGGTAATGCGTTCAGCACATTTGCAACCGTGGCTGCCTTTGAGAAAGGTGGAGAGTGGCTAGATGGCATGTTGGTGTATCTGCAAGACACGGTGAAATGGATCACTGAGTTTGCGGAGCAGCGCATTCCTCAGTTAAAAGTCTTCCAGCCACAAGGGACTTACCAAGTGTGGTTTGATTTCTCAGGCTTGGATTTTTCGGAAGAAGAGCTAAAAAATGTGGTGTTTGAGCAGGCTAAAATGGGCTTAACCCTAGGAGGTTGGTTTGGTGCGCAAAGCCCTAACTTCATGCGAATGAACATCGCGACGTCACGCGATAATATCGAGCAATCATTTACGGCTTTAGCGGACGCGATTGATGGTTTTGAGCGAGGAAGCCAGGAGAGTTCAAACTGCTGCGATAAAGGCGATTCAAAAAGTTGCTGCTGATTATCCATGTTGAATTGAAAATGCTTAGCCGCTGATACTGAACATTAGGCTCTATAGAACGAAAAAACGCGAGGCTGCTTAGCGCATGACTGGCGGTTTTTTTGTGTCTGTGTAATCCTAAGCATGATTTTATTGAGATGAAATTGAAGTGTTGAGTGGTAGTTAGAGAGCGCTTGAATGATTGGTATAGGTTGGTTGGTTGGCAGAGAGTTATGTTTAGTGTCCCACTGAATAGTTTTGTACATCGTGTGAGTGATAAAAGCCAAGTGATGGCGAATGCGACTGAGTGTGGATGCCAGCTGAAGCGAGTGCGACGTTCACGCAACTGGCTGTTGGTGGCTCAAGATCATCAACTCGTTGAATTTAAAACCATGTTAACTCATGAAAAAGACGATTGGATAGCAACTGCAATAGACAAAGTACTGCCTAAGCCTGTGGTGTGTTTGGCATCGTTGTTAGCCGCTACGCCCTCGATGACGGTCGCGCAGTTAGTGATGGAATCAGGATGTTCAATGGCAGAAGCAAGGCGTGCTATTGATGAACATGAAGGGTTATAAGCGCAAACGATAAGTGAATAGGTTGGTTGTGAAAAGAGAATCGCGAGCAGCAAAAAGCCCGTAACGATATTGCGCTGAAAAACGTCATATCGTTACGGGCTTTATCATCTGTGCTTGTGCTGATTAAGCTAAGCCATGTGGCTTATAAAGCGTTTACTCGATTAAGAGTTAGCCACTTTTACACGAATCGTGTTTTTGCCAAGCTTTGACAAGTTTAGCTTGTTTAGTGCCGCTTTTGCTTCTTCGTGCTCTGGCATTTCAACAAATGCAAAGCCTTTAGATTCGCCAGTGTTTTGGTCTAAAACTAGGCTGCACTCTTTTACTGAGCCGAACTCAGAAAATAGAACACGGATGTCTTGCTCAGCAGTAGAGCGCGATAGGTTACGAACTAGAAGTTTCATAATAAACCTTGAATATGAATTTACGCCGAGCATTGTCGCACACTTTCATGCTCATCCTCACAAATAATTAGCTCGAATAGCTCTGTTTACCTGTTCGACGCTCTCATTAGCCGTTAACCGCGGTTTATCGTGATATCTGATACAAATCCATGCTCAGTGCTGGTTAACGCCTGTTGCAGCATTTGAGCGGCTTCTTGAGCTGTCATAAAGCTTGAAGTATCCATCGCTTTGCCACTGGTTCCCCAAAACTCTGTCGCCATTCCGCCGGGATAAACCGCAACGATTTTCATCGGGTGACCTTTGAGCTCCAACCTTACCGATTCGATAAAGCCTTTTACTGCCCATTTTGCTGCGCAGTAGGTGGACTCTTCTGCTTTAGCGCCTTGAGCTGCGGTCGACATCACGACCGCAATGGTGACGGGTTGATCTTTGTAACGCTGAACCAGCTCACGAATCAGAAATATCGACGATTCGATATTGTTTTTTAGCATGTCGCTGATCGCCGCTGGATCTTGCTGTTCTATCTTACCGAAGTATCCACTGCCAGCGCTGTGAACCACCAGTTTTGGTGTTTCTGGCAAGGCATCAAGCAGTTCGCTCACGGAGTGCGGGTCACATAGATCACAGGTTTGGCTAACGGTATCTGCTGGCAGGTTTTTCGCTAATTCAGCTAAACGCTGTGAGCTGCGGCCAGTGATCATTAAGCGCTGACGGCTGTTTGATGTGTTCGCATATTGCTTAGCTAAAGCTGCACCTAAACCGCTGCTTGATCCGGTGATTAAAATCATGGGGACTCGGAATTGTTGAATGGAATCGAGATAGTAAGGCTTTGAAAGCGTGTTTTCTGAGATCTAAGACCAAGATGCTGAGGCTCATGACTAAGATTGCTCGATAGAATTGAGGTTTGAGAAAGTGAAGTAAGTAGGGAGGGAAAAAGAAGGAGAACTAAAAGTAAAAACGCCAGCATAGGGCCAGCGCTTTTGAAAATCAAATTACTCGTCGTCGAACTGTTTGGTCGTGAATGAGTCTTCGATTCGGTTAAGCTCTTCTTGATCTTTCACTCGCTGTTCTTCTTGGCGAATGATTTTCGCTTCATTGAAGCGTTTCTTTTCCGACTTAGTCAGGAATTTTACAGCTTTCTTGTTGGTCAGTGCGTAAGCAACTACGTCTTCGCCTTTTTCTCTGCGGTCGTTTACACGTTGTGAGAAACGTTCATTGTCGTGAGCTTTACGCTCCGCTGAGGTCAACTTGCTCATGCTTTAAAGCCTTTTCAATTATTCATGGTAGGGGATCTACGCTTAGCGAAACAATGGGGAAGTGCTCATAATTGGTGGAACTGTGTATCACGTTCGCTCAACTGAGTTTAGCCCATTTGTATGCTGGTGGCGCATCTTAGCACAAAGGCTTGAGCATACAGGTATGCTATTCGAGGGATTAAACAGAACAACCCACAATTTTCTGTTGTGGGTTGAGATTGTCTTTTGGGATCGAGGTTATTGCTGATGGAACTGCTAATCAGAAACGCCAGTTAATTAAAGTTTTTCGATATACAAAATCACTTCACCGACTTTAAAGCCGAACTTAGACATTTCGGTTTTGTTGAACAGGCGTTTGTCGTCCATCAAGAACATCCAATCATCGAGCACTACTTCATAAGTGCTACCGTCTACTTCGATTTCCAAATCGTATTTCCAGTAAAGCGCTGAACCTTGGGTCTCTCCATATGCCGTGCCCACGACATCGTTGGCGGTGCCTGTGTAGGTGTTGTCACCGGTTTTGATGAGGTTCCAAACGCGGGTTGAACGCTCGCCATCAGCAAAGGAGAACCACTCTTTGATTTCTCCGTTGTCTCCATCCCAAGTAGCGATGAGCTTGGCATTAAAGCGGCGCAGTAAGTTACCAGAGCGGTCAAGCACGATGCCGTAGGCCATCAATTCACCGTCAAAGAAGGTTTCCAGCTTGAGCTCTGGGGTGGTGTCTGCGTGGTTCTCTAGACTTGCAGAGCCACAACCTGTTAGCCAAGCGAGCGACAATATTGTCAGGGCGAGTTTGATTATTTTTGTTTTTGGATTCATTTGTTCAAACCTAATAGTTGTTTGCGCAGACCGGGCTCAGATGTGTTCTCAGATAACCAAATCGCGAGAAAGGCTTCACCAAATTGCTTGTCTTGGATGGTGCCGATGGGTTGCTCATCGAAATAGAAGCGACTTACGTTGTCTTCAGCAACTCGGATAGTCAGCGTGCTGCCTTCCTCAACGTTGGGCCACATTTCGTATAAAGGCTTCAACCAACGTTGGATATTGTTGCTGGAGTAACCAAGTTTGCTCCACTGGTCTTTGGTTGCGTCTACAAGGTCTTTGCTGTCAATTGCTCGGTAGTACTCAAGTTTCAAAGCACGCTCAGAGTTAGATGGAGTGGTGTAGAACTCTGCAGAATACAAAGTCCAAAACAAGTAACTCATCTCACCTTGGCCACGCTTGTTTAAATCATCGACAGCAGAAGCTTTGGCATTCCCGGTAAATAGGAGTGCTGCGCAAATGATGGTTAGGGTGACTAAGCTAAATAGTCGGTTTCTTGATTGCTCGCTTGTTTGAGTGCGAACGCGACTAACATCGCTCTCAGATTTGAACGCTTGCGTAGGGTTGCGTGGAAAAGCCATAAGTCACCTCGTTGTTGCCATTTTGGGTTGTACTAAGTTGGAGTAAGCGGCCACCAGTAAGGGCAACAAAATCCCCCAACTTATTGCAAGGGCAGCTAACACCGATGCGTCTGGCCAAGTAGTCAGAAGGGCGCCTGCTTTGATGCCTCCCCAATAACTACTAGTACCTGCTACGAACCCTATGACAAACAAGATCACTTTCGAGCATTTTAAAAGCCAATTTAGGCTGTGGTTAAAACTGATTAAAAACATGATCCACAGGCAAACTAGCCACACTGGGAACCAAGATTGATTTGCAATTTCAGAGTCGACGGCAAACACGCCGAAGTGAAGTAAGAGGCTATCAAGCAACAGCCCCAATGGTAATAAAATGAGTATTTTCAGATCGCTACTGCGAGTAGGGGAGAGAAGGAAGTGAACGGCCACAATCAGTGGCGCCACGAACGGGGCTTGCGCGGTAAAGAACGCGCTGCAAACCCAGGTCGCTTGAAACAGAACGAGATTAATAATCCAAAACCGTTTCATCTTTTGCTCCAAAGTAACGAGGTTTTCTAGCAACTAAGTGATGAGTACTGATCACGCGCTCTTTGAATGCACCTTCACAGTAGCAGAAGTAGAAGATCCACAAGCGCTTAAACTCTTCTGAATAGCCGAGAGACTCTAACTCTTCCCAACTGTTTTCAAAGGCAACATTCCAATCATTAAGCGTTCGAGCGTAGTGCAGGCCAATGTCATCAATTTCTTGGATAACAAGGTCTGTACTGGTCGCGAGGTGTTGGGTCATCACTGAGACCGAAGGGAGGCAACCGCCCGGGAAAATGTACTTCTGAATAAAGTCGACGCCTTTGCGATATTTGTCGTAACGACTGTCGGCAATAGTGATCGCTTGAATCAGCATTTTGCCTGATGGTTTCAACAGTGAAGAACATTTCTCAAAGAAGGTCTGTAGATATTCATGTCCGACCGCCTCAATCATCTCGATAGAGACCAACTTGTCATACTCACCAGTGAGGTTACGATAATCCTCTTTAAGCAAGGTGATTTTGTCGGTTAAGCCAAGCGCTTTTACTCTCTGTTCTGCAAACGCGTGTTGGGCATCTGAGATTGTGGTAGTGGTGACATGGCATCCGTAGTGTTGCGCCATGAATATAGCTAAGCCACCCCAGCCAGTGCCTATCTCGACCACGTTATCTTTCTCTGACAACTCTAATCGCTCACAGATGGTTTTCATTTTGTTTTGCTGAGCTTTGGATAGGGTTTCTGCTTCTCCGCTGTAGATAGCGGAAGAGTATTGCATCGAGCTGTCTAAGAAGCGTTCATACAACTCATTGCCAATGTCGTAGTGCGCAAGAATATTACGTTTAGAGCCTTGCTCGGTATTGGCATTCTTACGACGCAACAATAGGTTTTTGATGCGAGAAATCCATTGCGTTTTATCGTCAAGCTCGTCGAGTTGAGATTGATTTCGAGCCATGATTTGAATCACTTTGGTGAGATCTGGGCTTGTCCATTTTCCATCAATGTAGGCCTCAGATGCGCCAATACTGCCGTCAATCACGACATCTCTAAAGAAGGTTGCATCGTGAATCACGATTCTACCTTTCAAGTCTGCTTCTCGATCGCCGAACACCGAATGCTGGTCGCGCTCAATTATCTCAAGCGTCGCGAATTGCAGGCTTTCTAGAACCTTAAAGATTAAAGCTCGATATTTACAGTTGCTTGAAACAGCAACGGCTTTAGCTTGTTGTTCAATGTTGTTGTTTTGTTTGGCAAGCTGTTCCATGTAAACCTCGCTGATAACTCATTCTAATATTTTGTGCCAACTAAGCTGGGTTGTGCCCCTTAGTTGGAGCGAACCCAAGCTTGGGTCGAGTTCTATTATTTAGTTGCTGTGAGGACACTTAAGATGTTGAGTCTGGATGCCCCACAAACGGTACTTTTTTCAGGAATAATTTGAGAGCCTGATAATAAATTCCCATCACGACTTTGATCGTCATCGCCGGAATCTTAAATACCGTTCGTCTAATGTTTGTCTTGGTTACTGACTGTTTCGTCAAGGCCAGTGTCGCATCGAAAAGCTTGTCGTCTCGGCGGCTTTCAATGTGGACCAAGGTGCGTTTCGCTGGTGGCTTAATCTTCCAAAAATAAGTCATATTCAAATCCATGAACGGCGAAACGTGAAACTCTTTCTTAACCTTCAATTCTTGGTGCATGTCGATCAGGTAGTAGTGTCTTTCTCGCCAAGGCGTGTTACTCACTTCAGCCAACATGTACTTACAATCTCCTGTTTCGTCATAACAGAAAAAACAGTTGATCGGGCTGAAATAAATCCCTAAACAACGGCACTGAGCCAGCATCGTCACACGGTTTGATACAGACCAAACCCCACCCAGTTGTTGTACTTTGGATGCTATACGTTGCTTAAGTGATTTAGGTTCATCAGTCGTGACATTTTCTTTTTTTTCAGCGAGATAATCCGATTCGACAAAGCGAATCGGGTTGTACCACTGAGTACCGAATAAGCGACTGCGAGTGGTTGTTTGAGGGATTTCATCGAGATCTAATCCCATCATGTACAACTGGTAGCTAAATTCATGAGTAATATCGCCAAAGCGGCGGTGGCGTACGTTGCCCCAGTAAATGCCGCTGATCTCTTCACTCTTTTCGGATGCTATCCCCATGTCGGATATGATGGTGTGAGTGTTCATCGTACTGAACTCGTGCTCAAATCTAGGCCAAAGCGCTTAGTCACATCGAGTGCACTGTGGACACCGTCTTCATGGAAGCCGTTGTACCAGTATGCGCCGGCGAAGTGCGTCTGGTTTTTGCCACAAATCTGCTCACGCTTGTGCTGAGCTTCGACCGTGTTCGAATTAAGTACCGGGTGATGATAAACAAAGCTGCGAATGATTTTTTCTGGGTCGATGGCTTCGCTCTGATTCAAGGTGACGCAGAAGGTGTCCTGGCTTTCGATGCCTTGCAGAATGTTCATGTTGTATGTCACACAGGCAGGTCGTTTACTATCGCCATCCAACATGTAGTTCCAACTTGCCCATGCAAGCTTTCTGTCTGGTAACAATCGGGTATCGGTGTGTAGAACCACTTCATTACGGCTGTATGGGATCTCGCCCAGTACCTGTTGCTCTTGTTCTGTCGCATCACCAAGCAGACGTAAGGCTTGGTCTGAGTGGCAAGCAAAGATTACTTCGTCGAAACCTTGGGTGCTGCCATCTTCAAATTCAATCGTGACGCCCGTTTCTTGACGAGTCACTTGTTTGATCGATGTGTTCAAAGCGACGGATTTGTTCAAGCGTGAAAGGATGATTTCAACGTAAGAGCGCGACCCTTTAGGAATTACATACCATTGTGGACGGTTCGCGATGTCGAGTAGCCCGTGGTTGTAGAAGAATTGAATAAAGAATTTAAGCTCAAATTCTTCCATCTCCTCTAGGCTTGTCGACCAAATTGCTGCGCCCATCGGTAGGATGTAATGCTGGCTGAAAAAGTCGGAAAACTGGTTTTCACGTAGGAAATTGCCCAAGGTAACATCCGGTGTGAACTCGTTACTTTCGAATTGAGCCTTACACAGTTTGTTGAACTTGAGAATGTCTGACACTAAAGACCAGAACTGAGGTTTGAAGATGTTACTCCTCTGCGCGAATAACGAATTGATGCTATGGCCGTTGTATTCGAATTTAGTTGTGGTGTTGTGTACGCTGAAGCTCATTTCGGTCGGTTGCCTTTCAACACCGAGTTGTACGAGTAGCTGATTGAAATTCGGGTAGGTTCGATCGTTGAATACTATGAAACCTGTATCTATCGAAAACGCCGAGCCTTGATGTTCAATATCAACGGTAGCGGTGTGGCCCCCAACATAATCGTTCTTTTCGAATACGGTCACGTCGTGGTGCTTATCTAATATGTGTGCGCAAGTCAGTCCAGAGATGCCTGAACCTATAATGGCGATTTTCTTCATTGTTATACCATCCTTGAAGCGAGTTTTTGCCAAACTGGAGTTGGAAGCATTCTTAGTAGCTTCATCAACATGATGAATCGTCTTGGGAAATCGATTTCACTCTTTCCTTGAGCAATACCATTTACGATTCGCTGAGTTGCGGCCTCACTACTAATAATCATAGGCATAGAGAAGGTATTTCGCTCGGTTAATGGCGTTTCAACAAAGCCTGGGTGCACAATTGAGACATGAATATTGTGCTCGGCCAGATCAACCGACAGTGTTCTGCCTAAGTAGGTGAGGGCTGCCTTTGAAGCGCCATAAGCCTCGGCTCTTGGCAAAGGTAAAAAGCTGGCGCTGGAGCTTACTAAAACCAAACGGCCGCCCGGCTTAATGTTTTTTAACCAGGCTTTAAGGGCGTAGCCAATTGAAATTAGATTGATGTTGATGACGCGCTCGAAAAGCTCGGCATCAAAATTCACGGGGTCGTTGATGTACTCACAATCACCCGCGTTCAAGATCAGTAGGTCGAGCTGCTTATCTTGTTCGAGTGCAGGGAAATTGTGGTAATCGGTCAAATCAAAACAGAGTGGGTCAATTGACGAGTGCGATAGGTCTGTCTCGTGAGAATCAACTAAAGCTTGCAGTTTGTCTTGATTACGGCCGCAAGCAATCACCTCATGCCCTTGTTGAGCATAATCTATAGCGAGTGATTGGCCGATACCTGAGGTCGCGCCTGTGATCATAATACGCATTATTGGCTCGCTCTCTTTTTGATGGATTTGATGGCGCAGCCCAGAACTGGAATGTGTTCGTACAACATAGAGCCGACATCAAGATAGTCTCTGTGATAAACCACTTGGCCGTCGAGCATCTTGAGGTGGCTGTGTCCTTGTACTTCGATTGGCTTTTGCCCATTTAATTGCTTGTGAGCAAACTGCATTGTCCAATACACCGAAGCTTCGTCGTTCACTTCGAAAGTGTGTTCGATATGAAAGTAACAGCTCGTTACCTGGGTGTAGAGGTTCTCGAAGTAGTGCGTAAGCGCCGAAATACCGCTGACATGATGCAGCGGGTCTTGGAATTCAATATCAGGGTGATAAACCGTCTTAAGCACGTCGAAATTGTCGGTTCCGAGTTCTCGATACATGTTGAGAAAGTTATCAAGCCATAGAGAGTTATCCATAATATTCACTCTAATTATTTGAAGAAGGCTAAGGCTCTCAATCGTGCTTCTTTGTGCTCAACGATGGGTTGCCAGTATTCGCTGTCTATTCCGTTTTTAGCGATAAAGTCATGTGGGAAATGAACATGTTTATCTGGGATGTTTTGCAGCTCTGGTATGTATTTACGAATAAAAATTCCTTTTGGATCAAACTTTTCACTCTGAGTGATTGGATTGAAAATTCGGAAGTAGGGTTGAGCATCACAGCCAGTACTTGAAGCCCACTGCCAACCGCCATTATTGGCGCTGAAATCACCATCGATAAGGTGAGACATAAAGAAGCGTTCGCCCCAGCGCCAGTCAATCAGTAGGTGCTTGGTTAGGAAGCTTGCCACCACCATTCTTAGCCTGTTGTGCATCCAGCCTGTCTCAACTAATTGACGCATCGCTGCATCAACTAATGGGTAGCCTGTTTTTCCTTCGCACCACGCTTTAAAGCTCGGGTTGTCGTGATACCAATCTAAGCCGTTGTATTTCTGCTGAAAGTTCGCACCTTTAACCAGTATAGGATGATGGAACATCAAATGCTTATAAAAATCTCGCCAAATCAATTCATTAAGCCAAGAAAAGGCTGGCAACTGAGTATCAAATAACAAGTCCGGCTGTTGTTGAATCAATTGAATCGCTAACCAACGAGGGCTGACTGCACCAATAGCCAGGTAAGGAGATAGGCCTGATGTCCCCTTTACTGATGGAATATCCCTAAGGCGAGAATAGTCATTAACTTTATTGGCTAAGAAATTGGGGATCACGCGCTCAAGGACGTCTTGGCTTAGTGGCCAACGCTCTGAATCGGTACGCGGAAAGTCAAAATCGTAGTCGCCAGAAAAACCACTTAACGATTGATTCAGTGGTGTTAGGTTTTGAGGTGATAGGTTCTGAGGCGAATCCGTTTCAGATGAACCTGCTTGCGTCGTTCCTGTTGAATGCACTGGAGCATGGCTGCAAATGATGCCTTTCGCTTGCACTTCTTTTAACCATGCGTTTTTGAAAGGTGTGAAAACCTTGAACATCTCACCTTGTTTATTCAGTACGCTACCTAATGGCAGAATCGTATCGCAGTCGGTTATTTTCAACTTTATACCAGTAGCGATTAAGCGTTTGTCTCTTAACTGCTCATCCACTTCCGGCTCTGAATTGGCATACACACATGTCGCATCGACCTGTTTGCACAAGTTGATGAGCTGAGTTGCTTGATCGTTAAAGTCTGTGGCTTTGAGGTGCAGCAGAGTGATACCGAATTCAGCGAGTTGTGACTCGAACTGTTTTAGGTGGCGATAAATGAAGTCCGCTTTTATCGGTGCAAGGTGATGTTGTTGCCATTGCTGCGGGGTTGAAATAAAAACGGCGATAGAGACGCTGTTTTCAACCGCAGAGACGAGCGCTGGGTTATCGTGAATCCTCAGGTCTCGTCTTATCCATAGAATGTCGCTCAATATCCGTATCTCAGCTTAAGTTCTTGTGGGTGCGGGTTTAGATAAACTTGTGACTCTAGGTACTCGTTTGGGTATTCCATCAGATAGTGGTTAATCAGCGTTAGTGGAACTAACAGAGGAACCAGCCCTTCTCTGAATGATGAAATCTGATTCGTGAGCTCTTGTTTGTGAGCGCTGCTCAGTTGTTTCTTAAAGTAACCTTGTAAGTGATGCAGAGTATTAGCATGACTGCCGCGGTTTGCATGGTGCATTAGCGCCGTCATCAGGCCTTCGATGTACTTTTCAGCCAGCTCATCAATCTCTAAATCGTTACTCGCTAAAAGTTTGCCTAGGCTCTTGTAGCCTTCAATGTGGTGGCACATCACTAGATATTTGTGAGCGCTGTGAAATTGAATCAGCTTGTGTTTGGTTACACCTTCATCAACAAGATCGAGCCACTTTTGATATGTGAAAACACGAGTCATAAAGTTTTCACGCAGAATTGGATCGTTGAGGCGACCATTCTCTTCTACTGGAAGGAGGGGATTGCCTTGCATAACCTGCTGAGTGAACAAGCCAACACCTGTCGACTCAGAACCACGCCCGTGGTGGTGATAAACCTTTACTCGCTCCATGCCACAGGTTGGACTTTTCTGACACACAATGAACCCTGCGATGTGTTGGTTGTTCTTTGAATAGTTTTGCCCAAACTCGATCAGTTCATCGGTGACATCGCCAGAACCATCAGGTCGAGAAACATGAATAATGTCGTCTAACATTCTTGTTTGACGGATCGTAGGACGAGGCGTTGGAAGTCCAACCCCCATCTCTGGACAAACTGGCTCAAGCTCTACGTAGTCTGCAAGATCGTCTGTGCAAAAACGAGAACGCTTATGGCCAGTATCGAACCGAACTTTATGACCGGCGACACATGCACTAATGCCTATTTTTATTTTTTTATCCATTGGTCAATTCCTTACGCTCATTGCTCGTTGTTATTCTTATATTGTGTGTTTTGTTGCTTATTAAACATTACTTTAGTTCGGTTTTTACTTCTCTTACTAGCCAACTCTATGAGTCTTGTGACGTACCCGATAAATCTTTTCAAGCTAATAAATGTATTTACCCAGTGGGTTGAACAGTTGGCTCACCCCTTTAGTGAAATACAAGGCATCACTTGAAACGGTTAAACACACACAGCCTTCTTTAGTCGCAGGTTGGTGGGTGTGTTCTCCATCTAACCAGATGAAATCGCCTTTGTTGTAGACACCCATTTCGTCTTCGAAGCTGCCTTCTAAAAGAAGCGTGATCTCGAAGCCTTTGTGAGTGTGACAAGGCACCTGTCCATCCTTATCTATATGTAGCAAGCTAGTGTGGTGTGATTCGTCATCGAAATCGAGGCGTGCGCGAGAAATCTTGCCCAAGTTCAACCAATCTTTTCTTGCGACTGAATTGAGTGCGCGAGGAATCGTAAAGGTTGTGTTAGACACAGTCTCTTGTTGCGCTTCAACAACGACTTCGAGAGCCTGTGATAAATCAGCTGTGATCTGGTCAATAGCATCAAAATCAAATTCTTCGTTGTCGGCTAGAAACGCATCCATTTCACTGTCAGACAATTTTAGCCCTGCTGTGTCGTTTTCAAAGGCAGATGTATCGCTTTCAAAGACGGTGTCAGCAGCTTGCGCCGTCAACATGCTTACTTGTTTTTGACAGTGTTCGCAAAGCTCAACATGGCTAGAAACGATCAAAGAAACCGAATCCGCTAGATTGCCATCGACAAAATCTTTCAAGATTGCCGCATTTGGGTGATGTTTAATCATGGTCTTGTTCCCCCATGTGAACTTTTAGTTTGGCGAGTGCGAGTCTTAGACGTGATTTAACAGTTCCAAGCGGGACATCGAGTTGTTGGGCGAGCTGCTCTTGCGATAACTCTTGAAAGTAAACACCTTTCACAATGGTTTTTTGAGCGAGAGGCAGCTTTTCAATTTGAGTCATGACGTGGCGGCTCATTAGATGATCGCCAAACTGAAGCTGATCACTTTGTGATTCGGCTACCATAGCGTCAATCGGCCAAATATCGTCAGCGATCGTTTGTTCTGCTTTCGCCCTTACCTTTCTTAACATATCAAAGGCGGCGTTTCGCATAACGGTATAAACCCAAGTGGTCGCTGCGCCTTTCTCTTCGTTGTAGAGATGCGCTTTCTTCCAAACGTTGGTCATCGTGTCTTGGACTAGCTCGTTGGCAGCGGCTTCACCGCCCAACTTACTGATGCCAAAACGCTTGATTTTGGGAGCAAAGAATTTAAACAAACAAGTAAATGCCTGCTTATCTCTGTCTGAACCAACTAAAATCAGCCAGCTTGATAGCTCTGTAGGTACCTTACTTTCGGTAGGTAGTTTGTTGTCGGGGATAATGACATGCTCCTTGCCGTTCCCTGTTCTTCTGCTTTCCACTTGCATAGTAATTAACCATCATGCGAATTTGATAGACACTACGTGGAGAGTGAAGGTGGGGATCACTTTATTTTAAATTAATTTCTACTATACAAAATTATAGTGAATAAAAGTGCTTATTGCCCTGTAATGATTTGATTCAAAAAGGGAACTAAAGACGGAAAACTAGCGGGTTCTGTGAATTTGGTTTTCTTTTCCAATGGGATAGGCATTATTTCGAGTAGTCGAGCACAGATCCATTGAGGGCTTTCAAAGTCAGGCGTGGGGTAAAGTGCTCTGATTGAATCGTGTTCTCGAAACAACTCGACAAGAAACGCAGTCACCACGTTCGGCACCTTATAGCTGCGTTGTGGCCAGTGAGGCAACGGGCGGAAATCACTTTTTATTAAATCATCTGTGTCGCGGAAGGAGGAGTGCAGTTGCACCAACTGTTCGCCTTCAACATCGATTTCCAGAATTTGGTCATCGGACATATTGAAATCGACAATAGACACTTTTGTCCCCCAAGAACTCAGGCGATCGGAGTTGGTATTGTCCTGAGTCGCAATGATGAAGCCGTCTCCTTGCGCAGCATGAGCGACCATTTTCAAATACTTGGGTTCGAAAATACGCAGTCTTTGTCTGCCTCTTGGCAAAATGAATAACGGTAGAGGAAACACCGCAAGCTCTTGAGAAGTCTCTACGGGTGTTTCTGATTCGGTTTCTATCCGTGTGATCTTCTCAGCTGAATTCGGCACATAGCACTCCTTAGTTCATACATGATTGAGTCTGTACGGATTTGATTCGTACGTAATTCAGAGATGTATACGCGTGCTCGTTGAAGTTCGATCAATGTGGGGTGATGTATTGAACAGGAAGTTAGAGAGAGGGAGACATTGTTTTTTGTCGCGTTTATTCGCAATTTAATCGGTTTAACCTTTTTTAACTTACGTCATTAGGTAAGATGGGTTAAGAATTAGTCAATGGGTAGATAACAAGTGACACGCTTATCTTACGTTGTTTATCTCTTAGTTCTTCTTTACCTGACATCACATCAAAGGAATGGTCATGATCGTTATTTATGGTATCAGAGAGTGCTTAAATCCGATTAAGTTACAGCTTTCTAATGTCTTACAACAATGTTTGAACAGTGAGATGGGGTTACCTGATGACAAACGAGCGCATCGGTTTGTACCATTAGAAAGAGATGATTTCTTTTATCCCGAAGGGCGAACAGAAGCTTACACCGTCATAGAGATCAATATGATGGAAGGGCGAGCAGTGAATACCAAAAAGCGCCTGATTAAGAAGATATTTTCTGAAATAGAAAAGCAGTTGGCCATCTCTCCCATTGATATCGAGATCACCATCAAGGAGCAGCCATCGCATTGCTGGGGCTTTCGAGGTATGACTGGCGATGAAGCCCAAGATCTTAAGTATAAAGTAAAGGTCTAGGGTTTAAGCTCCTAACTCCTAACTCCTAATACGTAAGACAGAAGGCTTAAGCTAACCTATCTAGTCGTGGTTTTGGAGTTTGATGCCAAAGCCGTTAGATGGGCTGAGTTTGGACATATGAATTATAGGTAAATGATTCATGGACAATGCCCTAAAGGGACTAGTTTCTTTGTTTTCCGCTGTATGTCACTACAGTTCGTTTGCGACAGTGGCAAGTTTGTTTTAGAGTGCAACTCTTCTCAGCATTTTTAGATTAGTTATGGTTAGAATCAACACGAATTTAATTCAAAAGATACTCATTACACTGCCTTTGTTTTGGATTGTTACCGTCCAGGTGTGGTTAGGTCAGGGAAATAAGCCACTTGCGGCTATCACTTTATTTATCGCGGCTTGTTGCACTCTTTTGTATAGGAAAAACAGGGAGGTAAGAGATAAGCATAACTGGTTCGAAGATGGCTGGATATGGATACTGCTCTTGCTTTCTGTTTTTGCTGTTGCCTCTTATGAGTTGCATGGTTTTAGCAGTCAAGAGCTGAGGGCAACTTTGATTGGCTTGGTATTTTTCCTTTTTTATCGAAATGGCTTTGTTAAGTTATCAGATATACAGAACTTATGTTTCACCTCTATTGTCAGTACAACCATCCTCGTTGCTTATTATATCTTTTTTCTCTCTGGTGTCCGGGGGAGCTTACCATCTAATGCTCTCATTTTTGCTTCAATTCAAGGCTTCTCTGTCATTTTATTGCTCGCACTTGGTTGTATTTCGTACGAAGGGAAAAAGCCCAAAGCAATGGCTATCTTGGCATTTATAGGCTTTCTATCCATGTTTTTGGTGGGGTCAAGAGGGCCTCTACTAGCCGTTATTTTTATTGGTTTAGTTGTCCTATTCAAAATGATGATGCAGCATCGTCAGTACAAGACGCTGTTTACTGTTTGTGTCATTGTCATTATATCTGTATTTTTGGTGTCGAGATATGACGTGGTTAGTAAACGTATTGACTATAGCGTGTATGAATATGATCAGATATCACAAGGCAACATGGATACTTCCATTGGCTTGAGATTACAAATGTATCAAGCTGGGTTCGATTTCTTTGTGGATAGCCCCTTGCTCGGCATTGGAGGTGATAAAGAAGCGCAATTAGATAAACTCTCATTCACGCCAACAAATTCGGGTAAGAGATTTATCGTTAATGCGCATCTTCATAACAACTATATTGATAAAGCGGCTTCATCTGGCTTGGTAGGCATTGCCCTTCTCATGCTTAGTTTAATGTACCCTTTGTTTAATTCGAGATATAAGCTATCACCTATTGTATTGTTACCTGTTGTTTATTTTTCGATCATCTGCCTATTCGATTCACCCTTTAGGAATGGTGATTTAGCTGTCATGTACTTTGTCTTTATTGGGGTACTACTAAAACTGCAAGTGCGAACAGAAGCGCAGTGAAGCTAGCATATTACGCTCATTTCATTGTGGGTAGTTTTAGTGCATTTATTGATAAATAAGTTTTAAGTGAATAAATAATGAGCAGTCATTTTAGGTGTGACATTAATGCATTACGTGCATTAGCGGTCTTACTTGTTGTCATCTTCCACTTTTTCCCTAATGCCATCTCTGGCGGATTTTTAGGTGTGGATGTATTTTTTGTCATTTCAGGTTTCCTGATGACAAAAATAATCATGTCTAGTTTGGGGAGTAATGAGTTCTCATTGAAGAACTTTTATTTAGCGAGAGCAAAACGCATTATTCCTGCTTTAGCGGTCATGTGCCTTGTTGTGTTACTCGTTGGCATTATTTACCTAGACCCTTGGGCGTTAAGAAAACTAGGTAAGCATATTCTCACCAGTGTCGGGTTTGTTTCTAACCATACCTATTTAAAAGAGTCGGGATACTTTGATGTGGCCGCGCAAAGCAAGTGGTTGCTTCACACTTGGTCTTTATCCGTAGAATGGCAATTCTATGTATTATATCCTCTCGTTTTAATGGCGACCTACAAGTTATTCGGAGCTAAAGGTGCGGCCGTTGCTATTGGAACGACTCTAATAGGAAGTCTAGCTTATAACTATGCGTATTTAGGGAGCTCGGCTTCTTATTACACATTACCGTCTCGCGCATGGGAACTGCTCGCAGGTTCGGTGGTTGCTTTGAAAAGAGAGCCCATTGAATTAAAAAAGTCCAATGTTCAGTTATTGCTGTTAGTTGCTATTGCCTCACTGTTTATTTCACCTTTCTTGATAGACAGCAGCACACTTTGGCCTAGTTATGTGACGCTTATTCCGGTCATTGCTACCGCGATAATTCTGCTTTTGAATTTGGACCTCAATTTTACCTTTCATAAATCACGACTGATACAAGGGGTTGGGTTATGTTCCTACTCAATTTATCTCTGGCATTGGCCTATTAATGTTTTCATTAAGAACCTCACAAATAACACTATTACCCACAATATAATCGGAGTAATGGTTTCGGTATTGATGGGGATCCTTTCATTTAAGTTCATTGAAAGTTACCGACCTAAGGAGAGACCCAAAGGCGGTAAGTTCTTTTTGAACTATTACCCTCTCATTCTTGCTTCCTTTATTGCCTTGATAGGGCAGGTTATTTATGAAAGTGAAGGATTACTTTGGCGCCTGGATAAAACACAGCTCGTCATTGCACAAAGTGTCTATGAACGAAATCCACGAAGCGGAGAGTGCCACGTCGAATTTGGACCGTCTCCTGAGTGTCACTATGGCTCAGGACCCGTATCCGCGATTGTTTTAGGTGATAGTCATGGCGCATCGATAGTGAGAAGTGTTGAAGCGTCAGCGCCTAACGATACATCGGTCATCGACTGGACGAGAAGCGCATGTCCGACGATTTCAGGTATCAAAAGAGTGCTCTCAAGTGGTGAGTTATCAGAAGAGTGTGGGGATTTTGTCTCAGCATCGTTAATTAAAGCTAAAACTAATTACCCTAACGTTCCTGTTGTTGTCATTAACAGAATGGGTGGCTATCTATATGGTTCGAATGAAGATGGATGGCAAAGTGAGAACGAAAAGATCAGTTTAATCGCAGGAGATAAAAGGTTTCAGACCAGATCGGAGGAGTACCTAAACTCTATCTTATCCAGTTTTGAAAAGACTATGTGCGAGCTTAGTCAATCTAACCCTGTTTATTTGGTCAAGCCAATCCCTGAGCTGAAGAAAGATGTACCTAAAACTATGTATAAGTATTCGATTCTAAATCAATCTGATATTTCGGTTTCCATTCCTCTTGAAGAGTACCGACAAAGAACCGTATTGATTACGAAATCTTATGAAAAAATCAGCCAAAACTGTCGAGTTACTCTTATAGACCCTGAACCGATATTTTGTGATGATCAGCTGTGCCGAGGGGATATCAACAATCACCCAACATACGTTGATGACGATCACCTGAATGAATTTGGTGCTGGCCAACTTATTCCTCAATTTCGCGAAAAAATATGGGGTCAATCAGCTCCGTAGGAAATGCTCATTCGCCCTTATTGTTTACACGAAAGAATAGGGGCGTTTCTGTGTTTGGAGCTATTGTGTTGGTCTTAAATGATTCGTTTAGGTAGCGATGTTTAAGATAAATTTCGGTTCAAGTGAACTATTGTGCTATACTCCGCGCCCCAATCCGAATTGGCTTGTTAAATCTTAGGAAATTATTATGAGTGTTAAAAACGAACTTCAACAAATTAACAACCGTCTAGACAAGTGTCGCCACAAGTTAGATGCTGCTAAAACTCGTAATGATCGTCCTGTTGTTCGTCAGTTCGAGGAAGAGATTAAGAAGCTAACTAAGAAAATTGCCCAGCTTAAACACAAAGAAAGCTACGATGTGAACCAAGAGCGTAAGTCTCTGGTTGATATGCCATTTAGCCGTGAGATCACTAAGGCTGAGCAAGCGGATATGGGTAAACTTAAAAAGTCTGTTAAAGGACTCGTAATTGTTCACCCAATGACGAAGATCGGTAAAGAACTTCGCATTGAGGTTATGACTGGTTACGCACCGAAAAAATTCTAATTACCAGCGATGGTGATGAAAGAGGAGCTAGAAATAGCTCCTTTTTGCTTTTTTAGGTATTAAGAAAGCAGAGTCAGCGGCATAGATACTCACGCCGTTTTCAACTTTTAGGAGGTGATTGTTGTCACAAATCCTTTTATCTCCTATAAAAGTTAACGTGCTACTAACATGGCACTAAGCGATCGCAGTAATGTGTTCGCTTTTCGAATCTACAATTTCTCTCCAGTTTGTATAAATATAGGTAGAGCAGCACAGATAATTACAGATAAAACTAGACTCATTAAGGAAGATGAGAACGTAAAAAAATAGAGGTTATATGAATCAATTAATTTCAATTGGACCACTAGAATCCTTCCTAATCGCGATTAGTGTTTTGTTTCTAGGTCATTTCGTCAATGCAAAGCTTCCGGTTCTCAAAAAGTACAATATTCCAGAGCCCATTGTCGGCGGCTTGATTGTCGCTTTTGCTATTACGGCCCTGCACTTTAACGGCCTTGATCTTGAGTTTTCCTTGCCCCTGCAGAACACGTTTATGTTGATGTTCTTTGCAACGGTCGGCCTTGCGGCTAACTACACGCAGCTGATAAAAGGTGGTGCTAAGGTATTCCTATTCTTAGGGGTGGCTTCGGTTTACATCATTATCCAAAACGGTGTAGGCGTAACACTTGCGACGGCACTAGGCCTTGAACCCTTAATGGGTTTGATTGCTGGATCTATCACGCTTTCGGGTGGTCACGGCACGGGCGCAGCTTGGTCTCAAACTTTTTCAGACACGTTTGGCATTGCCAATACTCTAGAAATCGCGATGGCTTCAGCGACGTTTGGTTTGATCATCGGTGGTATTATCGGTAGCCCAGTGGCGCAAAAGCTGATTGATAAAAACCAGCTTGAATCTGAGTACGGCACTGGCACACAAACCCACGAGCGTTTTCCTGAGCTTGTTACTTACAACGAGTATGAAGAAGACAAAGTAACAGCGAAGAAGGTGATTGAAGTATTGTTCATTCTTCTTATCTGTATCTCGGGGGCGAAATACCTAGAAGAGTGGGTGGCGACTTTTGAAATTTCTTGGTTGATGATTCCTGACTTCGTTTACGCGTTGTTTATCGGTGTGTTCATCACTAACGTTTTTGAAGTGACTAAACTGCATAAGACTGACAGCGAAACGGTCGATATTCTTGGTACGGTGTCATTGTCGCTGTTCCTAGCGATGGCGCTAATGAGCCTTAAGCTTTGGAACATCTTTGACCTTGCGATTCCGTTCTTGGTTATCCTTGCGGTTCAGGCTGTGGTGTTGGGTATCTTCTCTTACTTTGTGACGTTCAAAGTAATGGGTTCTAACTACGACGCAGCGGTTATGGCGGGTGGTCACTGTGGTTTCGGCCTAGGTGCAACACCAACAGCGGTAATGAACATGGGTTCTTTGGTGAACCGATTCGGTCCGTCGCCACAAGCCTTCATGGTTGTGCCAATCGTTGGTGCCTTCTTTATCGATATCGTTAACCTGATCATCCTTCAAGGTTACATCTCGTTTATCGGTTAATGTTCGCCTGTGCTTAAATGCGATGAGCTCATCGCACTAAGATGAATACAAGAAAGCCAGTCTGTTGACTGGCTTTTTTTGTATTAGCGCCTCTAGAACTTATGCGGGTGAGCTTGCTTGTAGCTCTTTAAGAAGAGGGAACGCGGCTTTGGTGTGTTCTCCAGTGACAATGAATCCAACCAACTGATCATCTTCATTGAAGCCTTTAGCGATAATACCTTTCGGGTCGAATCGCGTTTCCCAGCTCTGGGCAGTGTGAATATCGCGCCCTGCGAGCTGAATAGGATAACTCGGTGTTTTCACCTTGGTGATCATATGAGGCAAGCTGAGCTTCCCTTCGCCCACTTTGATCTCTCCTTTATCCTTAGTCAGCTGCTTCGCCAACACGTTTGCAGACAAAATAGCGGGCTGCAAATAGGCCATCACACGACCTTCAATTTCAGCGCAATCACCAATCGCATACACATTGTTAGCACTGGTTTGTAAGGTTTCATCGACCACAATTCCTCTCTTTACCTCTAATCCCGCTTGGGTAGCTAAAGCCGTGTTTGGCCTTAATCCTGCTGCAGCAATCACAGTATCTGCTCGTATTAGCCGAGAAGAGGTGGTTTGTAGCCTAACTCCATCAGACAGGTAAGTCGCTCGACAAATCACAGAGTCGGTTTCGACGGTAACCCCTGCTTTTGTCAGCTCCCTTTCCAACTCAAGCGAAACGAAAGGTGGCACAAGGCTATTCAATAGATAACTTGCAGGTTCGATAATCGTGACATCTTTGCCCGCAGTTTGAAGATCGAACGCGAGCTCGACCCCAATCAAGCCTCCACCCATTACGGTGATGCGCTGAGCGTCATCGATCTGAGCTTTGTGTTTCTTGAACTCTTCCAAACTATTTAACGTAATGGTCGCGCTGCGTTTAAGCCCTTCCGCTGGTGGTATGAAAGGCGTCGCGCCCGTTGCTAATACCAACTTCGAATAATGGATAGTTTGTCCATCAACACGAACACACTGCTGCTTGGTATCGATTTCGCTGACTAAAGCCCCGGTTTTGATGACCACGTTGTACTGCTCAGCCAATTGTTGAGCGTTATTAACGGCTAAGGCTTGTGGTGTTTGAGCTTGGCTGAATACGTGTGAAAGATTCGGCTTACTGTACTCAACTCCCGCATCTGCCGTGATCATGGTTATCGCGATATCTTGGTCAATTTTACGTACCATCTTTATGGTTTGTAGGGCGGCGAAACCACCACCCACAATCACAATGTTCGACATGTTACTTCTCCACAAATACTTCTTTGCCTAAATGGCATTCTGGGCAAAGGAAGTCATCCGGCACTTGTGCCCAAGGTGTTCCTGGTTCAACGCCTTGGTAGGGTTCACCCAATTGAGGGTCGTACACCCATTCACACACTGTGCAGCGCCAGCAAGTACAGTCTGCAGTGTGTACTGACTTATCTTGAGCTACTTCTGTTTCCTGCTCTGTCGTGTCTTTGAGCTCGGCAGTGGTGTTTGCCTGTGCTGGTGTGGCTTCAAGCGGTGTAACATTGCGTGATACTTGCTTTGGTGCGCTGACTTCGTCTGGATTTACACGCCAAACTTCAGCAAGTGTCATTCCGTAATCAATACATTGGCGAAGTGCGTCTGTATCTGGTTTCCAGTGAATATGCTGAGGTGCGCTCACTTCGAAGTTGGCTTCACGTAAGCGAGCGTCGATGCGTTTTACCGCGCCGCCAGTCCACCCTGAAGAACCAAATGCTGCGGCTCTTTTTTCTGCAAAGCGCAGGCCGTGTACTTCTTCAAGTAGCGCGGCGATTTGCGGCATCATCACATTGTTCATGGTCGATGATCCAACAAGCACGCCCTTTGAACGGAAGATATTGGCAAGGATGTCATTCTTATCGTGCTTAGAGATATTGAAGACCTTGATGGCTGTTTCTGGGCTGCCTTTACGGATACCTTTTGCGATTGCGTCAGCCATCATACGAGTGTTATTGGACATGGTGTCGTAGACAATGGTGATACGATCTTCTTTGTAGGCTTTAGACCACTCGTAATATTGCTCAACAATTTGCGTCGCGTTGTCACGCCAAATACAGCCATGAGAAGTCGCAATCACATCGATTGGCACGCCTAAACTCAGGACTTCTTCTATCTTCGCTTTCACCAAAGGCGCGAAAGGCGTCAGGATGTTCGAGAAGTAACGCAGACATTGGTCATGCAGCTCTACTTGGTCTAGTTGGTCATTGAATAGGTTCTCGTCGCAGTAGTGTTGGCCGAAAGCATCGTTACTAAACAGGATTTCATCACCAGTGAGGTATGTTGCCATTGAGTCTGGCCAGTGCAGCATTTTCATCTCTACGAAGATCAGTTGTTTTCCGTTACCGACGTCAAGAGTGTCACCGGTTTTGACGGTTCTGAAGTTCCAGTCTGGTTGGTGGTGGTGACCAACGATGGAGTTCACTCCCGCTTCCGTACAGTAAACAGGCGTGTTCGGAATTTTAGCCAGTAGCGCAGAGAGGGCGCCTGAGTGATCTTCTTCTGCATGCTGACAAATGATGTAGTCGATCTCGTTGATATCGATTTCCATCTCTAGGTTTGCAAGGAATTGTTCAGTAAAGCGATGATCGACAGTATCGACAAGCACTGTCTTCTCTTCACGGATCAGGTACGAGTTATAGCTGGTACCTTTGTTCATGTGGTATTCCTTACCGTGGAAGTGCTCGGTTTCCCAATCGTGGACGCCGACCCAATGAACATTTGATTTAACGTGAATAGTCATAATGATAATACCTTATTTAAATATCTAAGGCTCTCATTGCACTAGTTGTGCCATGTTTTTAAGTGTTTGTTTTTATGTCGTTTGTTTGGTTTTTAATCGCCATGATGTGTCTTTATGACATTGTTGTTTGTGTAATCAAAATGGATTTAGTGTGTCTTTATGACTAAGCTGTTGATGGTTGATGGTTGA
>NZ_JBFRVM010000030.1:44879-61099 GCF_041475145.1 Vibrio sp. 10N.222.49.A3 | reverse complement strand
CTCAGTTCATTGAAATCAAGTTTGTTACCGAAGTAACTGCCATTCCTAAGAATGACGTTTTGATATTCATCAACGAGTGCCCACACAGATTGATAGGTTTAAATTGTTAAAGAGCTTTTCCTTTTTGAGCTTCGCTCAAATCGGACGGCCATTTTAGCGATTTAAGTTTTAGTGTCAACCACTATTTTCAAAACTTTTTTCAAGCGCTTAGCTTGGCTAATTTGACCTGCTGATTCGTTTTGGTTTCTTACGAAGCCTTCCCGTTTCAACGAGGTCGCATTATAGAGATTTCGATCACACTGGCAAGCCCTTTTTGAAGTTTTTCTTACTTTTTTGATTGTTCGAGCGTTTTTTGTTCAAAGCACCCCATTTTCACTAGTATTCCCCTTAATTAAGGGCTTAAGGTGCCTATATAAAGGAGGATTTATGAGTTCAATGCGCAGTTATAAAGGAATATCCCCTCAGATTGGACAAGGTGTCTATATAGATACAAGTTCTGTTCTAGTTGGTGATATCAAAATCGGTGACGACTCTAGTGTGTGGCCTTTAGTTGCAGCTCGAGGAGATGTGAACCACATTCATATTGGAGATAGAACGAATATCCAAGACGGCAGCGTTTTGCACGTCACCCATAAGAATGCAGAAAACCCAGAGGGTTATCCTCTACTAATAGGTAATGATGTCACTATCGGGCATAAAGTAATGCTGCATGGCTGCACCATTGAAGATCGTGTACTTGTTGGTATGGGAGCTATCGTGCTCGATGGCGTGGTTATTAAAGAAGATGTGATGATTGGTGCTGGTAGCTTGGTTCCGCCTAATAAGGTACTTGAAAGCGGTTATCTATATGTCGGAAGCCCAGTAAAACAAGCACGCCCATTAAATGATAAAGAGCGTGCCTTTTTACAGAAGTCAGCTGACAACTATGTTCAGAATAAAAACGACTATCTAGACTCTGTGTTGCCAGTCTAAAACACTTTGATCTGAATCCGATTAGAGGAGTCATACTCCTCTTCTTCTATTAACTCTTCAGCTAGCTCTTCAATATCAAAACGTAACTCTGAAAAGATAACTAAAGCTTGATCGCCTTCTTCTATATCTTTACCTGCCAATCGAGACAGCTCTTCAATAGACATAACACACTCAATCAGTGCGCCAGACTGCTGTGCTGGGAAGATGATTGATTGATTTTCTTCATCCCAATCTTGGATATCAGGGAATAGAATTGATTGATTCATTTTTTATAAATACCTCATTACATCTCTAGGTTTTTACGTAGTTCTCTTAAAATCTGTTTTGTTCCCGGACGAAGGCCACGCCAAAGCATAAAGCTCTCTGCTGCCTGCCCCACTAACATACCCAAGCCATCATAAGCAGCATGAACACCATTATCTAATGCCCACTGATTGAATACCGTAGTGCCAGATCCGTAAACCATGTCATAAACGGCGCTATTCGAATTGAAGATAATCTCAGAAACTTCAGGAAGCTGACCACTTAGGCCAGACGAGGTCGAGTTAATGATGACATCAAAGCCTTCATTAACATCGCTTAACCCCATTCCTTTGATGTTTCCATGTGAAGAAAACATCTCGGCCAGAAGTTCAGCCTTTGAACTGGTTCGATTAGCGACTACCAACTGTTGTGGCTTTTGGTCGAGAAGAGGTTGAATCACTCCTCGAGCAGCACCACCAGCGCCAAGCAGAAGAACGCGAGCCCCTTCGAGCACAACTTGATGTTGAAGAAGGTCTTGAACTAAACCCTCACCATCGGTGTTATCACCAATGATCTCTCCATCATCGAGCTTCTTAAGTGTGTTTACAGCACCTGCTAGTTCAGCTCTTTCAGTCAGGCGACTAGCGAACTGATAAGCATCTTCTTTAAATGGCGCTGTGACATTACACCCTCTACCACCTTCACTAAAAAAAGCTTGAGCAGCAGTGATGAATTCACCTTGTTCTGGCTGGAGTGCTGTATAGGTAAGTTGTTGACTGGTTTGGCGAGCAAATAATGTGTGAATGAATGGCGATTTGCTCTGCCCAATAGGGTTACCGAAAACGGCATAACGATCTACTTGCTGTGTCATATCCTTACCTAACAGAAATAATAAAAAGGGTCATCTATATAGATGACCCTATCACTATCCCTATAAGGAAGGAAGAACTACCAAACTCGAGGTTTTAGGTAGTCACTATAAAGCAGAGCTTCTGGTGACCCTGCTTGTGGTTCGTAACGATATTCCCAACGAGCCAACGGCGGCATCGACATCAATATAGACTCTGTGCGCCCACCACTTTGCAGACCAAATAAGGTGCCACGGTCGTAAACTAGGTTAAATTCAACATAGCGACCACGACGATAAAGTTGGAAGTCACGCTCGCGCTCACCGTAAGGCGCCTGTTTACGTCGTTCTACAATTGGTAGATAGGCGGCTGCAAAGCCTTCACCGACAGCCTGCATATAAGCAAAGCTCTTATCGAAACCCCACTCATTTAAGTCATCAAAGAACAGACCACCAACACCGCGAGTTTCGTCTCGGTGAGGCAGATAGAAGTATTTATCACACCACTCTTTATGTTCTTGATAGACATCATCACCAAACGGCGCACAAAGATCTTTAGCGGTTTGATGCCAAGATTGGCAGTCTTCATCGAAAGGATAAAATGGCGTTAAGTCAAAACCACCACCAAACCACCAAATCGGGTCTTCCCCTTCTTTTTCCGCAATAAAGAAGCGAACGTTCGCGTGCGAGGTTGGGATATATGGGTTTTTAGGGTGGATAACTAATGAAACCCCCATCGCTTCAAACTTACGTCCGGCTAACTCAGGGCGATGAGCGGTTGCAGAGGCAGGCATAGCTTTACCAGCAACGTGAGAGAAGTTAACTCCACCTTGTTCAAATAAAGCACCATTGGTCATCACGCGAGTAAGACCACCGCCACCTAGACGATCTCCAGGCTCACGCTCCCATGCATCTTCTTCAAACAACGCTACACCATCAGCTTGCTCAAGCTGCTGGCAAATCGAATCTTGTAGGCTCAGTAAAAACTGCTTTACTGCTTCTTTATCAATTGCTGACATCTTACTTCCTTTGCAGGGTTTAACCCTGTCTTAATATTTTCGACGTTTTTGCATCTCTAATTTCGCTTGGCTTCTCACGACCACCCGTTTGACCTTCTAAAATAGCCACCAAATGTTGACCCAGTTGCTGTTGAACTTCTTCAGTCGTCATACAAGGCGGTTCACCTGTCAGGTTAGCACTGGTCGAGGTTAACGGCTTGCCGAACTCATTACACATTCTTTGAACCAAAGGGTGATCCGTCACTCGTACCGCGATGGAATCAAACTGGCCACTGACCCAATCAGTCACTTTACTACTGGTTGGCATTATCCAAGTCACAGGTCCCGGCCATGTTGCTTTTACAGTCGCTAACTGCGCTTCCGTCAACTGGCTTTCGTCAATATAGGGCAGCAACTGCTCGTAACTCGCAGCAATTAGGATCAACCCTTTCTCCATCGGTCGCTGTTTTAAATCGAGCAATTTCTTGATGGCTTGTGGATTATCGGGATCACAACCGACCCCAAAAACGCCTTCTGTCGGGTAAGCAATGACTTCACCTTGTTGTAATGCCTGCAAAGTATGTTGAAAGTTATCCAAGGGTTGCCTCATTAATTCTGTTATCGAACTCACTAAGTGTACAAATTATCATTCACTGTGACTAAAGCTATTTGTTTATAAAATGTATCAATTAACAACTTAGACTGACGCAAACGTTTTCCTTGGGCAATTTTACCCGTATAATGCGCGCAAAATATCTAATCACTAATTAAATCGTACCTGAAGGAGTTTGAGATGACTGTCGGTATTATCATGGGTTCTAAATCTGATTGGCCAACAATGAAGCTAGCTGCAGAAATGTTGGATCAGTTTGGCGTGGCGTACGAAACAAAAGTGGTTTCTGCTCACCGCACACCTCAGTTGCTTGCTGACTACGCAACCAGTGCGAAAGAGCGCGGTATTAAAGTGATTATTGCTGGTGCTGGCGGTGCTGCGCATCTTCCGGGCATGGCTGCAGCTTTCACAAGCGTACCTGTTTTAGGTGTTCCTGTTCAGTCTAAAGCACTGAAAGGCATGGACTCACTGCTTTCTATCGTACAAATGCCAAAAGGTATCGCGGTAGGTACTCTGGCTATCGGTGAAGCTGGTGCTGCTAACGCTGGCATCCTAGCCGCTCAAATCATTGGTACACACAATGAAGAAGTGATGGCGAAAGTAGAAGCGTTCCGCTCTGAGCAAACAGAAACGGTTCTTGCTAATCCAAACCCTGCAGAGGACTAATTCCCATGCATGTTCTTGTGTTAGGCGCAGGCCAACTTGCTCGCATGATGTCCCTAGCTGGGGCACCGCTGAATATTGAAATTTCTGCTTTTGATGTTGGCAGCAAAAATATTGTTCACCCATTAACGCAAGCGATTCTAGGCAGCGGCTTAGACAATGCGATTGAGCGTGCGGACGTCATTACTGCTGAATTCGAGCATATCCCTCATGATGTACTTGAGGTGTGTGAGCGCAGCGGTAAGTTCTTACCGACAACAGAAGCAATCAAAGCTGGCGGTGACCGTCGCCTCGAAAAAGCCCTATTAGGCGAAGCAAGCGTGAAAAATGCTAAGTACTACGTGATTAACTCTCGCGAAGACTTTGACGCTGCGATCGCTCACGTTGGCTTACCAATGGTATTGAAGAGCACACTTGGCGGCTACGATGGCAAAGGTCAATGGCGCTTAAAGACATTAGATAACGTTGACGCGACTTGGACAGAAATGGCTGAGTGCATCGCAGCAACAGACAACCAAGCGATTGTGGCTGAAGAGTTCGTTCCGTTTGACCGCGAAGTATCACTTGTCGGTGCTCGTGGCGCCAATGGCGAGATCCAAGTGTACCCACTGGCTGAAAATGTTCACACCGACGGCGTGTTGAGCTTATCGACAGCGATTGATGACATGGAACTGCAAGAGCAAGCGAAAACCATGTTCACAGCCATTGCTGAGCGCTTAGATTACGTTGGTGTGCTAGCACTTGAGTTCTTTGATGTTCAAGGTTCACTGCTTGTTAATGAGATTGCACCACGCGTTCATAACTCTGGCCATTGGACACAGCAAGGCGCTGAAACTTGTCAGTTTGAGAACCACCTACGTGCTGTGTGTGGTATGCCACTAGGCAGTACTAAACTGATTCGCCCAACCGCAATGATCAACATTCTTGGTGAAGATACCCTACCTGGGGCTATTCTAGCTCAAGGTGGCTGTCATGTTCATTGGTATGGCAAAGAGAAGCGTGCAGGTCGTAAGATGGGCCACATTAACGTGAGCGCTGACTACAACGCAGAACTGCAAAGAGCGTTATGCTCACTGGCAGACATTCTCGATAAGCAAGCTTACCCTGCTGTGCATGAGTTTGCTGAGCAGATGAAGTAAGCCCTACATTGGCTTATTGATATAAAAAGTTCATTGGATACAAAAACGGCGCTCAGTGAGCGCCGTTTTTTTGTGTCTATAATATCGAGTTATTGAGATTGAATGTGGTGACACTTGCGATCAGCGCATTGCTTCTTGGTACCACTGGCTGTTTTCTTCTCAAGTAACAACGGGAACTGGCACTCTTCACAACGACCGATAACCGGCGGTTGGTTAACTGCGAACTTACACTTTGGGTAGTTATCACAAGCATAGAAGGTTTTGCCATAGCGAGATTTACGCTCAACCAAATGGCCTCTGCCACACTCAGGGCAAGCAACAAGTGGCTGCTCTTCAAGTTGTTCTTTTGGTTGGTCCAAAGATTCGATGTGATTACACGTTGGGTAACTGCTACAGCCAATGAACATCCCAAAGCGGCCTTGCCTTAATACCAATTCGTTTTGGCATTTAGGGCACGGTACACCCAACTCTTTCACCACGTGGCCATCATTTTGATGCAACGGCTTGATGTAATCACAGCTCGGATACTGCTTACAGCCTAAAAATGGGCCGTGCTTACCATGGCGAAGCTGAAGCTCTCCACCGCACTGTGGACATGGTTCATGCTCTAATGCATGTTCATGTGCTGAAAAAAGCTGATTATCAATCTTACTACTCATGACAAGCCTGTATTAATGCAAGATACCTTGCTCTTTGGTGTACAACAGCTCTTCCATTTGCGTGTAAGCACTTTCATTACCTGGTACATTAAATAGCACCATTAAGATAATCCATTTCAGATCATCCAATTCAAATTCGTTTGTCTCAAGCCCCATCACACGATCAATCACCATTTCACGAATCTCTGTCGTAAGTACATTGATCTGTTCAAGGAACAGTAAGAAACCTCGACACTCCATATTAATGCGTGAAATCTCTCGACTGGTATAAATACGCATCGAGGTATTGGAACACACACTAATCGCCGCTTGGTTCTCGGTATCTTGCAATGCAGCAAGATCTTCTAACCAATGGAGGGCCTTATAAATATCGTCTTGGTGAAACCCTGCTCGAAGAAGCTCATCTTCCAGCTCATCTTGATCCACCTGCAATTCAGAATCGCTATGGATGTAGGTTTCAAACAAGTACATCAGTATGTCCATCATCATAGCTTAGCCTCTCCCCTTTCGAATATAGCCACCGGAAACTGCAACAACATGCCCTGAGAGCTCAAGCTCTAAAAGCTGCATCATGACCTCATGCACAGGTATATGGGTTCTCTGTGCCAAAATATCAACGGGTGTCGCCTCTAACCCTACGTTAGCTAACAGCTGTGGAAATGGCAATTGTTCATTTTCCCCCATACTGGGCGTAGGTTCGAACAAGCTGGGTTGCTGATCGATAGACCAGTCTAACAGACTCTTTATTTCAATCAGAACATCTTGTGCACTCTGTACCAAACATGCTCCAGCTTTGATTAAGCTATTACCTCCTCGACTGGTTGGGTTATGAATAGAGCCAGGAAGCGCAAACACCTCTCGGCCTTGCTCCATGGCATAACGAGCTGTAATCAAAGAACCACTTTTCTCAGCCGCTTCAACCACCAAGGTTCCGAGCGATAGCCCACTTATTATACGGTTACGGCGAGGGAAATGTTCAGGTCGTGGTTTGGCACTTGGGCGAAACTCTGAAATCAATGCGCCATTTTCACAGATCCTATCGGCTAAATTTCTGTGTCGCGCAGGATAAATGGAATCCAATCCAGAGCCCAGCACCGCGAAAGTTTCCCCTCCTTTATCGAGAGCACCATCATGAGCATAACCATCGATGCCTAAGGCTAAGCCACTGGTGACAATCAAACCGTTTTGCACAAACTCTTTGGCGAAGGATTTTGCTGTCTGCAGCCCTTCAATACTGGCATTACGACTGCCAACCATAGCGATTTGAGGCTCAATCAGCTTTTCAACGTGACCTTTAACGAAAAGCACGCTTGGCGCGGAGGCGGTCTCATTCAGCAGTTTGGGATAATGCGAGCAATTCGGGGTAATGATGTGATGGTTGGGTTGTCTTGCTTGCCACTCTAGGCAAGCCTCCACTTCTCTTGGGGCTTGCTCTCTTAGATAGGCAATTTGCTTGGCAGACAAACCAAGTGCTTGCAGTTGCTGACTTGAGTAACCAACAATATTCGAAGGAGAATCAATGCTCAGCAGTCGAGAAAGGCGCTTGCCACCCAATTGCGGAACAAAACTTAGAGTTAGCCAAGCACTCAGTTGTTGCTCATTCACTCGGTGCCCTTAAGCTCTTCCGTCACAGCAAGGTCCAAAGGCGATACCGCCAGAATGTCATTACTAACAGGCTTAGAGCTCTGAGTGATCAAGGCCAAACTAAAATACTCATAAGGACGAATGACCATCAAGCTACCGAGTGAGGTACTTGGCAACTGCACCTTATCGCTCGCCGCTGACTCTTTATAGCTATATTCACCCTGCTTACCAAACACCACCGCGCCGCTTTCACTAAGCGTAAACATAGATCCTTGGCGAAGATTGTCCTGTGAGCCTTTATTAATAACCACGACCTGATTCTTTGCACTGTATTGGCTGCCATCTAATGAGCCCAAGATATTAGCAAACTGACCCGCGGCACTAGGTGCAGGATAAAACGTAGTTGAGAGCTTCACCTGACCAACGCCAAGTTCTGGTAACACGAGGTCGTTGAGCAGTACCTCTTGTAGCTGAGTCTCTATTTGCAAACTACTGAACTCAGCATCCACCTCTTTCAAGCGCGCTGTGGCGACTAAACGCAAAGAAGTCATACTCGCTTGAGGTTGCTGTCGTTGGTAAGTTTCGACAGAACGGTAAATACCCCATTTTTGATGTTGCTGATTGCCCGAGATAAATAGTCGGTCTTCACCTGATAAGAAACGTTTACCATCACTTGTCCCCAACACTCGTTGAGCCGATTGGATATCTTGTTGCTCAACCAAACGATCAGATTGTAGATACGGTAGAACCAGCCCCTCATTCACGGTAGGTACTGCTTTCTTCTCTGATACACGAATCTTAGGGCTTAGCTTGATGACGGGTTTGAGGCTCAATACAGGCTCGCCATTAATCCAAACCAGAGACAATTTATCTCCGGGGTAAATAAGGTGAGGGTTTTCTATCTCAGGATTTACCTGCCACAACCTAGGCCACAGCCATGGACTATCAAGATACATCGCGGAGATATCCCACAAAGTATCGTCCTTCACCACCACATACGCTTCGGGTGCTCCTTGTTTAATGGTTAAAGGTTGTTCACTATTTTCAGCCATAGTGGCGAACGAAAGCGAGGCACAAATAAGAGATAAAGCGGGGGAAAAATGACGCATGACCTAGGTTCCTTGGTCTGAATATATGACATCTGATTAGAGAATTACCTTCAGGATGCTGTCATTTGACCTCTAAAATGTCTAGAATTGAGCCAACAAGGTTTAAGCTGTTTCGGCACAGTTCAATATTTCGAGTGTATATGTCTGTATTACAAGTATTAACATTACCAGATGATCGCCTACGTACCGTGGCGAAACCGGTAAAAGAAGTTACCCCAGAGATTCAAAAGTTCGTTGATGACATGATTGAAACCATGTACGACGAAGAAGGTATCGGCCTTGCTGCAACGCAAGTAGATTTCCACCAACGCATCGTTGTTATCGATATTTCAGAAACACGTGACGAGCCTATGGTTCTGATCAACCCTGAAATTACCGACAAACGTGGCGAAGATGGTATCGAAGAAGGCTGTCTATCTGTACCAGGCGCTCGAGCTCTAGTACCTCGCGCTGCAGAAGTAACGGTTAAAGCTTTAGACCGTGAAGGCAACGAATTCACATTCGACGCTGACGACCTTCTGGCTATCTGTGTTCAGCACGAACTTGACCACCTAGAAGGCAAGTTGTTTGTTGATTACCTATCGCCACTAAAGCGCAAACGTATTCAAGATAAGCTAGCGAAGATTAAACGTTTCAACGAGAAACAAGGTTAATAACCGCTGCTATTACTAAATTAAGAAGGAAGTCTACCTTGGGTCAATCTTTAAGAATTGTCTTCGCAGGTACTCCGGATTTCGCCGCCCTTCATTTGGCGGCGTTGTTGTCTTCGGAGCATGAAGTTATTGCAGTTTACACCAACCCAGATCGCCCAGCTGGTCGAGGGAAAAAACTGTCTGCACCACCAGTAAAACAACTTGCATTAGAGCACGGCATGCCGGTTTACCAGCCAGAAAACTTCAAGTCAGATGAAGCTAAGCAAGAACTAGCTGATTTAGATGCTGACATCATGGTTGTTGTCGCTTACGGCATGCTGTTACCACAAGCAGTATTAGATACGCCTCGCTTAGGTTGTATCAACGTACATGGTTCTATCTTACCGCGCTGGCGTGGTGCTGCTCCTATCCAACGCTCTATCTGGGCAGGTGATAAAGAGACAGGCGTGACGATCATGCAGATGGATATCGGCCTTGATACTGGTGACATGCTAAGCATAGTAACACTGCCTATCGAAGCTACAGACACCAGCGCGTCAATGTACAACAAGTTAGCAGAGCTTGGCCCTGATGCGCTTGTTGAGTGCTTAGCCGACATCGCTTCTGGTAAAGCCGTAGCTGAGAAGCAAGACGACGAACTTGCTAACTACGCGAAGAAGCTGAGCAAAGAAGAAGCTAAAATTGATTGGAATGACAGTGCAGAACACATCGAACGTTGTGTGCGCGCTTTCAACCCGTGGCCAATAAGTCACTTTGCGATTGTTGATAGCAGCTCTAATGATGAAAAAAGCATTAAAGTTTGGCAAACGCGTGTTGATGAAGAATCGACATCTGCGCCAGCTGGCTCAATCATCAAAGCAGATAAGACTGGTATTTATGTTGCGACTGGCGACAAAGTACTAGTATTGGAACAGTTACAAGTTCCAGGTAAAAAAGCCATGTCAGTTCAAGATATCTTGAACTCACGTGCAAGCTGGTTTGAAGTTGGTACTCAACTTTCTTAACCGCTTTAAAGCTACTCAATATGCACTTAAAAATGTGTAGCTTGTAAAAACACAGTTTAGAAAACCTTTACGAGGGCAGAGATGCCCTCATGTATTCAAATAAATATTCGGTACCCCTCATGAATGTTCGCGCAGCTGCTGCAAATGTCCTATTCCAAGTTGTCGATAAAGGCCACTCTCTTTCACACGCTCTCCCTGCGGCTCAAAAAACGATCCGTCCGCGAGACCATGCTCTACTGCAAGAGATTTGCTACGGCGCACTTCGTTACCTGCCTCGCTTAGAGTCAATCGCTAACGAACTGATGGAAAACTCGCTTAAAGGTAAAAAGCGCGTATTCCACCACCTGATCTTAGTAGGCATTTACCAGTTGAGCTTTATGCGCATTCCTTCGCATGCTGCCGTTGCTGAAACAGTTGAAGCAACCAAAACACTACGCGGCCCAAGCCTGAGTGGTTTGATCAACGCAGTGCTTCGCAGCTACCTGCGCGATCAAGAAGAGCTAGATGAGAAAGCCGTTAGCCACAATGCGGGCAAATACAGCCATCCAAGCTGGATCCTAAAAATGCTTCAAGAAAGCTACCCAGATCAGTGGGAGCAATTGGTTGAAGCAAACAACAGCAAGGCACCAATGTGGCTGCGCGTAAACCGCCAACACCACACTCGTGACGAGTATGTTGAACTGCTTAAAAACGAAAACATTGAATACACACTGCACCCTGAAGCGGCTGATGCCATAAAATTAGCCTCACCTTGTGACGTTACTTTGCTTCCTGGCTTCGACAGAGGCTGGGTATCGGTGCAAGATGCTGCAGCTCAGCTTTCCGTTGGTTTCCTAACACCAAAAGATGGTGAGCTAATCCTAGATTGCTGCGCAGCACCTGGTGGCAAAACTGCACACATTCTTGAACATACTCAAGACACTGAAGTGGTTGCAATCGACAGTGATATTAAACGCCTAGACCGCGTTTACGATAACCTTGAACGCCTACAACTGCGTGCCGACGTAATCTGTGGTGATGCTCGCTACCCTGAAGAGTGGTGGACAGGCAGTCAGTTTGACCGCATCCTACTTGATGCTCCGTGTTCAGCGACGGGTGTAATCCGCCGTCACCCTGACATTAAGTGGCTACGCCGTGCATCTGATATTGATGCACTAGCAGAGCTGCAAAGTGAGATTTTGGATGCAATGTGGCGCCAGCTAAAAGAAGGCGGCACCATGGTTTATGCGACATGTTCTATCACGCCGCAAGAAAACGTGCTGCAAGTGAAAGCATTCTTAGAGCGCACCGAGAACGCAACGCTAGTTGGGTCTGATATCGAAAAACCGGGTCGTCAAATACTACCTGGTGAAGAAGATATGGATGGCTTCTACTACGCAGTTCTAGTAAAACAGGCATAACAACTAACAGCGGCTAAGAATTTATTTCTTAGCCGCTGTTTCTTTCTAGTGCATTATCAAAGCGAAAAGAGATCACTAGAATTACAACGGCAAAAAATAAGAGAAAGGCTATGAAGATCATTATTCTAGGTGCTGGACAAGTTGGCGGTACCCTTGCTGAAAACCTAGTGGGTGAAAACAATGACATCACGATTGTCGACCGTAATGCCGACCGACTTCGTGAACTTCAGGACAAATACGACCTTAGAGTTGTAAACGGTTATGCCAGCCACCCGAACACACTACGTGAAGCGGGCGCGCAAGATGCCGACATGTTGGTTGCCGTAACCAACATGGATGAAACCAACATGGCCGCATGTCAGGTTGCCTTTTCTCTGTTTAACACACCAAACCGTATTGCCCGTATCCGCTCTCCACAGTATTTAGAAGAGAAAGAAGCACTCTTCAAATCAGGGGCGATTCCGGTCGATCATTTGATTGCCCCAGAAGAACTCGTCACCAGCTACATCGAGCGCCTGATTCAATATCCAGGTGCATTGCAGGTTGTGAGCTTTGCTGAACAGAAAGTTAGCCTAGTCGCGGTAAAAGCCTACTACGGTGGGCCACTGGTCGGTAACGCACTGTCTGCTTTGCGTGAGCACATGCCGCACATTGATACTCGTGTTGCCGCTATCTTCCGTCAAGGTCGCCCTATTCGCCCACAAGGCACCACCATCATTGAAGCCGATGATGAGGTTTTCTTTGTGGCAGCAAGTAACCACATCCGCTCAGTAATGAGTGAACTGCAACGCCTAGAGAAACCGTACCGACGCATTATGATTGTTGGCGGTGGTAACATTGGTGCAAGCTTGGCAAAGCGCCTTGAGCAGAGCTACAGCATCAAACTTATCGAGCGCAGCTACACTCGCGCCGAGAAGCTATCTGAAGAATTAGAAAACACCATCGTATTCTGTGGTGATGCAGCCGACCAAGAACTGCTGACCGAAGAGAACATCGATCAAGTTGATGTGTTCATCGCCCTAACCAATGAAGATGAAACCAACATCATGTCAGCGATGCTGGCGAAGCGAATGGGTGCCAAGAAAGTAATGGTACTGATTCAGCGTGGTGCTTACGTCGATCTGGTTCAGGGGGGTGTGATTGATATTGCTATCTCGCCACAGCAAGCGACCATTTCTGCGCTGCTTACTCACGTTCGTCGTGCTGATATTGTAAACGTATCATCTCTACGTCGCGGCGCTGCTGAAGCGATCGAAGCCATTGCTCACGGTGACGAAACCACCTCTAAGGTTGTTGGCCGAGCGATTGGCGACATCAAACTGCCACCGGGCACCACCATTGGTGCGATTGTTCGCGGAGAAGAGGTGCTTATCGCGCACGATAGAACCGTAATCGAACAAGATGACCACGTAGTGATGTTCCTAGTGGACAAGAAATACGTACCTGATGTTGAGTCTCTATTCCAACCGAGCCCGTTCTTCTTATAGCCTTGTTCTCGTAAGCATCGTTCTCGCAACTTTCTTTTTATGAGAACGACGCTCCGGCACAAAGCGATGGTCTATTAAGCTATGGTCAACTTTCGTCCTATATTATTAGTGATAGGGTTAGTGTTATCAAAACTCGCCCTTTTCATGTACATCCCTACATTGGTTGCCTTTTTCACAGGCACCGGTGGCTTCCTCGAGTTTGGTCAATCGGTCGTGATCACGCACATAGTGGCGTTTATCTGCTTGAGTTTAGGCCGTTCAGCTAAGTTTAGATTAGGGGTGCGGGACATGTTCCTTATCACCTCTCTGGTCTGGACTATTGCCAGTGCCTTTGCTGCACTGCCGTTTGTCTTCATCAACCACATCAGCTTCACTGACGCCTATTTTGAAACCATGTCTGGTATCACCACAACAGGCTCAACAATATTAAGCGGCTTAGACAGCATGGCACCAAGCATTCTGTTGTGGCGTTCAATACTGCAATGGTTAGGTGGTATCGGCTTCATCGTGATGGCGGTAGCGGTTCTACCAATGCTCAACGTCGGTGGTATGCGCCTGTTCCAAACCGAATCATCCGATTGGTCAGATAAAAGTAGCCCACGAGCGAAAACAGTCGCGAAAAACATCGTGGCGGTTTATTTGGTTCTGACTGGCTTATGCATCATTAGCTATCTGTTTGCAGGCATGGGCATCTTTGATGCGATCAATCACGCGTTCACAACACTGTCGACGGGGGGGTACTCAACATCAGATGGATCAATGAACCACTTCTCCAACAGTGCTCACTGGGTAGGAACACTGTTCATGTTCCTTGGCGGCCTGCCGTTCTTACTGTTCGTTAGCGCACTGCGTGAAAGAAAACTCTCAATCCTCTACAAAGACGCGCAAGTGAGAGGTTTTACATACCTGTTCTTGGTCACCAGCGCCGTAATATCAACATGGTTGGTGGTTAGAGATGGCTACACTGTTATGGATGCGATGCGTGTTTCGATGTTCAACATCGTATCAGTCGTCACCACAACCGGTTTTGGCTTAGAAGACTTCACCGCGTGGGGTGCACTGCCAACGACCTTGTTTGCATTCCTAATGATGGCGGGAGCTTGCTCGGGTTCAACCTCTGGCGGTATAAAAATCTTCCGCTTCCAGATCGCGATGACCATGCTCCACAAACAAATGATGAAGCTAATTCACCCATCGGGCGTGTTTGTTCAACGCTACAATCAGCGACCTGTGAATGACGACATTGTGCGTTCACTCGTGGCATTTGGTTTGATGTTCTTTATCACGATTATCTTAATTGCTAGTGGTTTGAGTGCGATGGGGTTAGACCCAATAACAAGCATCTCAGGCGCTATCACAGCCGTTGCCAACGTGGGTCCAGGAATGGGCAGCGTGATCGGTCCAACCGGGAACTTTGCTCCACTGCCAGACGCCGCTAAATGGTTGCTAAGTTTAGGCATGCTAATGGGACGACTCGAGATACTGACGCTCATTGTTCTATTTTTCCCAGCCTTTTGGCGACGCTAATTCCGCGAATATTTAAGGAAACACAGATGAAATCATACGTACTTCTCGCTAGCGCATTGCTCGCAAACTCAGTATTCGTAAGTTCTGCCTTTGCTGATCAAATGGTCACATTGTCTGATGGTAAGCAAGTGTTACTAAAAGACGATTTTACTTGGCAGTATGTGAGTAACGCATCATCGAATGCAGAGTCTGCATTGACGAGTATTCCTGTAGCCAAAAACACACGCGGTACCACAATCAAAATTGGAGACACCAAGCCAAGCTTGCAGCTTTCCAAATCAGGTGTGGACGTTTTGATTGGGGCAGGACTCTACGAGAATGAACAGCTAATCTTACCTATTTCAGTCACTAACCAAAGCACAGAAGCCGTTGTGCTAGTGACACTAAATATCACAGTCTACTCACCAACGGGTGAACTGCTGCATCAAGGCAGTATCAACACTTGGCAATCCATTAAGCGCCTTGCTGATACCTACCTTCGACCACAAACTTCGGCAGAAGGTAAATACTTAGCGATCGATGTTGATAAGTATCCTGAATATAAAATAGACGTGGAGATCACTGACGTTTCTACCCGTTAGGGCATACCGGTTCAATAAAAACTAAACCGGAGTCACGTACAAGTAGATAGCGAAGAAATGGCAAGCGCAGCCCGCCAATACAAACAGGTGCCAGATGGCATGGTTATAAGGGATGCGTTTTGCCACATAGAAAATCACACCCAGCGAGTAAATCACCCCGCCAACTGCCAGTAACACCAAACCACCAATATCGATATTCATCGCTAATTGATAAACAACAATCAAAGATAACCAACCCATCGCTAGGTAAATGAACAGCGATAAACGCTTGAATCGATATACGAAGGCTATCTTCATGATGATACCCACCAGCGCAATCCCCCAGATCACCGCCATCAAGCCCATCGCTAATGGGGTTCTTAAGCCCACTAAGAGAAACGGCGTGTAACTGCCCGCAATCAACAAATAAATCGCACAGTGGTCAAGGGTTTTGAGTAAGCGCTTGGTTTTCTCAGTGGTGATCGAGTGGTACAACGTGGAGGCGAGAAAGAGCAGAATAATACTGCTGCCATACACCGCCATACTAGCAACAGTTAGCATGTCGGCTTGGTAATCAAACGCACGAATAAGCAGCAAGATCAGACCAACCACGCCGAGCACAACGCCCAAGCCATGGGTTATTGCATTAGCGCGTTCTTCGATGTCACTGTATTCGCTGGCTGATGATGCAGACATGAATATCCTACTAGAGTAAATGTTCGATTGACCCAGTATTGCACATTAAGCTTACACGTGTAAGCT
>NZ_JBFRVM010000030.1:0-44167 GCF_041475145.1 Vibrio sp. 10N.222.49.A3 | reverse complement strand
TTACACGTGTAAGCTTAAATTTTTATGACACCTTTTATGACATTAATGACGCCTGAAATATGTAATGAGGCTAAAACATCCAAAACTAAATAACCAAAGAGTTAATTAAAGGGTTATAGGAACTAAGAGGCGTTATCTAGATATTCAAGTACCATCTTGCCAGCATCTTGTGGTGAGGTATCCAGTGGCACACTCAATTGACGCTGTAGCTTACCAACGCCTAGCAAGCTAGCTAACATGCCTTTTGCACCATCGCGATTTCTATCAATCTCGAACCACAACTTCAGCTCTGTTTCATCACGATGAGCCACCACTTCCAATTCACGCCAACGGCCATGATAAGGACCCGTCGTCGGCACAAACTCAAACTCTTGTACAAACGGCAGTTCAAAGCCTTTGACCGCTTCACATTCCACTTGACGAATACGCAGGCCTTGAGCTTCAAGCTCGTTAAAAATACCATCGAGCAGTGGGTCGGGACGAACCGTTAAGGTGTCTTTATCCGATGGGTCAATCGCCATCGCAATATCCAACCCGGTTTCCAGCCATACCTTTGAATCACCAATCGTAACCGGTGTGTTCAGTGGCACATCAAACTCACATTCAAAGTCACGGGTTTCACCCGGTTGAATCACAAAGGCATACGGCAAGCTCCATTTTGCCAGCGAGTATGTCTGGTGCATTCGGCGTTTATGACCGCCCTCTTGCCCTTGCGAGTTCGCGGTAACTTCTTTGACGTAGCGACAGCATAAGTTGAGATCAATGTTATCGATCTCCTGCGGCTGAGCACCTCCGTAGACATGTACAATAATGCTCGCCTTCTTACCTGGATAAAGCACTTCCTGTTGCAATACAGAATCCACCTTGGCAGATCCAATTCCAAAACTTGCTAACGTTTTCTTTAAGAACGACATATGCACCTCCTTTAAAACATCATCTTAAGCCTGAAAGAGGTTCAAACTCAAATATACTGCTCACACTATTTTAGCTCTAATATCGTTTAATTATCACTCAGGCGTCGATCGATAACTTAGATAGTGATAATCTAACCCTTGATATGCATGCATATCATTATCCTGATTTATTTTTCGGATTGGCGAAAGCCAGACGAGTGACGCTTCAAGCAATTGAGGCGGAGCTCATGATAAATCAGGCCATTAGATTGGCAATGGATATGCCTGACCGTTAGGTAAATTAATGCGCCCAACAGCTGTCAGGTTCTCGCACACCAACCGTAGTGCGATGCGTCGTCGTAGTGGCTTTGTTGCTGCTCCAACGGCTAAGAAATTGGCTCCTACAATGACTCTCGTTGAGAAGGCTGCTTTATTAGCACCGGCTACAACAAAAGTGATTAAAGCCGCTTAACAAAAAGCGCAGTTTTTACTGCGCTTTTTTCTTGCCCGCTCCCATCTTGAAATGTGTTTACACATTGGTATTCCCTACCCGATTTGATACCTTAGCCACAAATCATTATAAAATTTGTGGAGAAATAAAGTATGAAGTGTCACCGCATTGAAGAACTGCTTGAACTGATGGAGCCTGAGTGGCAGAAAGATCAAGAGCTTAACCTGTTAGAGTTCATCATTAAGCTATCAAAAGAAGCGGGCTATCAAGGTAAGCTTGAAGAGCTCACTGACGATGTTCTTATCTACCATCTAAAAATGCGTAATAGCGAAAAAGATGAAATGATCCCAGGCCTTAAAAAAGACCAAGAAGATGATTTCAAAACCGCAATTCTAAAAGCGCGTGGCCTTCTTTAGTCGCCTATTTATTTAGAACTCAATTGCCGTATAGATAAAACACTCAATGTTTAAAAGCGACCACTCGGTCGCTTTTTTGTTTCTGTTCGCTATTTTTTCGTCACAACTGTTATGACTTTTGTTGTTAAAGGTTGATAGCGTTAAAGAAATGAGAACAAGATTGTCGCTATAATCGCCATCCATAAGAATCTTCTAAAATAATAAGAGTGAGTGCGATACCAACAAATGCACCAAGCTCAATTTCTACAGGTTCTCTAAACCATACTTTCAAGTAATGTCGTCATGCCCGAGTTAACCGGGCAAACAAGCCACAAAAAGGATAGTCCATGAGTCAGGATAAAATCGATATCAAAGATGTGACTCCTAAAACCTTTAACCCAAAAACACATAAAGGTAATGGAGATCGATTTAACCCAAGTAACCGAATCTATGTTCGAGAAAGCAAAGGTAAATTCCAACAACTGCGCCGTTATGGCGGTTGGTTCTTACTTTTACTTTTTGCGCTTATCCCATGGATCCCATTTGGTGAGCGACAAGCGATCTTGCTCGATATCGGCAGCCAACAGTTCAACTTCTTTGGTACAACCCTATACCCACAAGATCTAACGCTACTCGCCATCCTATTTATGATTGCTGCTTTTGGCTTATTCTTCATAACCACCTTCTTAGGGCGAGTCTGGTGTGGCTACCTGTGTCCACAAACCGTCTGGACCTTCATGTACATCTGGTTCGAAGAGAAACTGGAAGGTGCTGCCAATAAGCGAAGAAAGCAAGACTCAGGCAAACTGACGAGCAATTTAATTCTCAGAAAAACCATCAAGCACATCGCGTGGTGGGCGATTGCGATTGCGACGGGCTTAACCTTTGTCGGTTACTTCATCCCAATCAAAGAGCTGGTGGTTGGCTTCTTTACCTTTAACTCGACTTTCTGGCCGGTGTTTTGGGTATTGTTCTTTGCTGGGTGTACTTATGCGAATGCAGGATGGATGCGTTCTATTGTTTGTCTGCACATGTGTCCTTACGCGCGTTTCCAATCGGCAATGTTCGATAAAGATACCTTCATCGTGGGTTACGACACTGAACGAGGTGAAAGCCGCGGCCCTCGCTCTCGTAAAGCCGATCCAAAAGAACTTGGTCTAGGCGACTGTATTGACTGTAATTTATGTGTTCAAGTGTGCCCAACGGGTATCGATATCCGTGACGGCCTACAATACGAGTGTATTAACTGTGGCGCGTGTATTGATGCTTGTGACAACACCATGGAACGTATGGGTTATGAGAAAGGTCTGATCAACTACACCACCGAACATAGGCTTGAGGGGCACTCAACCAAGGTGATGCGTCCTAAGCTCTTGGGCTATGGCGTAATACTGATCGTTATGTTGGGGCTGTTTTTCGCACAAATCGCGAGTGTTGATCCTGCAGGCTTAAGCGTTCTGCGCGATAGAAACCAACTATTTAGAATCAATAGCCAAGGGCTTGTCGAAAATACTTACAACTTGAAAGTCATCAACAAGACTCAGCAAGAGCAAGAGTACAAACTTGATGTCAGCGGGCTACCGGATTCTATCTGGTACGGTAAACAAAAGATTACCGTAGACCCAGGTGAGGTTTTAAACCTTCCTATCAGTTTGGGCGTCGATCCAGAAAAACTGAGCTCACCAGTTTCGACAATTCAGTTTATACTCTCGGATAATGAAGAGTTTACGATGAAAGTCGAAAGCCGCTTTATCAAGAAGCTCTGATACCAGTCACCTTAGTGCTAGGTATAACAACCCAATAAATGGAAAAAGGCTCAGTAATGAGCCTTTTTTATTCTATGACGATGCAAGCCTTTAACTTTGATAACCTGACTCCCGACTTCATGTGGTACGCACTGGAGAGTATTGGAGTCCGTGCTGAATCCGGGCTTCTCGCTCTCAACAGTTACGAAAATCGAGTGTATCAATTCACCGATGAAGACCGTAAACGCTACGTCGTTAAGTTTTATCGTCCGCAGCGCTGGAACAAAGCACAGATCCAAGAAGAGCATGACTTCGCACTCGAGCTTATCGAACAAGAGATGCCAGTTGCACCTCCAATGCGAATCAATGGCGCAACCTTACATGAATATCAAGGCTACCTATTTGCCTTATTTGAAAGTGTTGGTGGCAGACAGTACGAAGTCGACAATCTAGACCAATTGGAAGGCGTTGGACGTTTTCTTGGGCGTATTCATAAAGCCAGCGCAGGAAGAACATTCCAGCATCGCCCGACCATCAGCTTAGACGAATACCTTTATCAACCACGTAAAATTCTAGAGAACTCTCAGTTTATCCCGACACACCTAGAGAACGCGTTCTTCAATGATGTCGACCTTCTGATCAAAGAGCTAGAGAGCCAGTGGCCAAGCAATATTGAAAATATCCGCCTGCATGGTGACTGCCACCCTGGCAATATCTTATGGCGTGACGGGCCAATGTTCGTCGATCTTGATGACGCACGTAACGGCCCTGCGATACAAGATTTGTGGATGCTGCTTAACGGCGAGCGTCAAGATAAGCTAATGCAACTGGATATTCTGCTAGAGAGCTATCAAGAATTTTGCGATTTTAATACCGCGCAACTGAAACTAATCGAACCACTACGCGGTCTACGTATGGTGCATTACATGGCATGGTTGGCGAAACGATGGAACGATCCTGCATTTCCTCTAGCCTTCCCATGGTTTAATGATCCAAAATATTGGGAGCAACAAGTACTTGCTTGTAAAGAGCAAATTGCTACCTTGCAAGAGCCACCACTTTCGTTAATGCCTCAGTGGTAACAGCAATCGCAACACAACTAGATAAAAATTCAAACATAATGGAGATTGGATAAATGAAAAAGCTATTCGCATTTTTCTCATTGATCATGTTGAGCCTTTCAGCTCACGCTGCGAAATTTAACGAAGGTGAACACTACAAAGTTCTCGATCTAGAAGCATCAAAAAAACCAATGGTGACAGAGTTCTTCTCTTTCTACTGCCCACACTGTAATAGCTTTGAACCAATCATCCAGCAGCTAAAACAACAGCTACCAAAAGACGCTAAGCTACAGAAGAACCATGTTTCATTCATGGGTGGCAACATGGGTCTGCCAATGAGCAAAGCTTACGCAACCATGATTGCCCTGAAAGTTGAAGATAAAATGGTGCCAGTGATGTTTAACCGTATCCACACCATGAACAAGCCACCACGCGATGAAGAAGAATTGCGTCAAATCTTTCTAGACGAAGGCGTTGATGCTAAGAAATTCGATGCGGCATACAACGGCTTTGCAGTCGACTCTATGGTTCGCCGCTTCGACAAAGCATTCAAAGACAGCGGTCTTTCTGGTGTTCCTGCGGTCGTCGTTAACAACCGCTACCTAGTCGACGCTCAAGGTATCAGCTCTCTCGATGAATACTTCGAGCTCGTTAACTTCCTACTTAAGAAGTAACGTATTGATTAAAGGAAGCTTCGGCTTCCTTTTTTGCACTAGTTCAAAAATATTCATTGATAAACAATCATCCTGAAAACGTTGTGCTTTACTGATATTAATATCCAGTCCTAAGAACTGGTAGGCAAGGAGCCTTTGAATGAAAATAAAAATAACGCTTTTGGCACTGAGCATTGCAGCCTCTCCTGCTTTTGCCAAGCTTGCAGACGAACAAGGTTTCAGTGGTGAAATATCGATTAATACAGGGGTTACCTCTTCCACCTCAAACTTTAATACCGATGCAGATAGCACCATTTCGTCCATTAACCAGAAAGCCTCATCTGAGAGCTCATTTCTTATCGCTCCTTTGGGTAGTATTGCTTACACCTTTGGCGAAAAATTAAATCACCAGGTATACACAGGTACCACTCGTGATGACGTAGCAACAGGTACTGTCGTGCTGGAGGTTGGTTATAAATACCAACTAGAGTCAGGCATGACCATCGACGCTTCACTTTTGCCGACTATCATGTCAGGTGAGACTTGGGCCGATCCGTACAACACCACTTCAGGTCGCACCAAAACGGATGAAACAGGCAATGCCTTTCGTGTGAAACTAAGTAGCATTGTGGGGTCTGCTTTCTCGTTAGACATGGCCTACGCCACCAAAGATGTGGAAGATGATCGGGTTAGAGAAGAATTACAGCGTGATGCCAATACTTTCTACCTGAAAGGTCAGTACCGTCAACCAATCAACCGCACCATGATGTTAGTACCATCATTGATTTACCAATCAAGTTCTGCCGATGGCAAAGCTGCCTCTTATGAACAGTTTGGCGGTGAAGTGAGTTTGTTTGGCGGTATGGGTCGTCACCAATACGCACTAACAGCGGGCTATAACCAACGCTCTTACGATGCAAGCAACCCTATCTACAGCAAGAAGCGCAGCGACGACAACATCAACCTATTTGCCGCGTATGAATATGATCAATTCATGGACTGGGAAAACTGGTCGTTTGTTTCGCTTGCGGGCTACGGCACCAGCGACTCGAACATTACCTTCTACGATGAATCACAATACATCGTCTCAGTTGGCTTGAACTACAAGTTCTAGTTAGGCATCACTGCTCGCTAATAACCATTAGTTCATAACAAGAAAGCCTGCGTAAAAAGCAGGCTTTCTTGTTTTTATACCAATCACAGTAAATAAATGACCCGTTGTTTACTACGATAGGTATGACTACACCGCTTGAGCCGAGAGTTGTTTCAACAGTCGATCCATCGCTCGATAACCAAGAGCCTCTGATAAATGCTTCTTTTCAATCTGCGCATTACCCTCTAGGTCCGCAATAGTTCGTGCTACCTTGATGATTCGATGATAAGCACGAATCGATAAGCCCAGTCGATGCAGTGCCGTTTCTAAAAACTCCGCATCCTCGCGTCGCAATGGGCAATACTTTTCAATTTCTCGGCTGCCTAACAGTGCGTTCGACTTATGGTTTCGAGATAACATCAACTGACGCGCTTGTTTGACTCTTTGCTTTACCACTTGAGTGGTTTCACCACGGTCACCACCTTCGGCTAACATCCCTTTAGGCAACAGAGGGATCTCTAACGACATATCAAATCTATCCAGTAATGGCCCCGATAATCGATTGAGATAGCGTAATATAATCTGCGGATTAGCGCGTGCTTGATTGCCTTCGTAATAGCCAGTCGGGCTTGGGTTCAGCGCACCCACTAATTGAAAGCGTGCTGGGAAACGAGTTTTGCCAGCCACGCGTGAAATAATGATCTCACCTGACTCTAGTGGCTCTCGTAGTGAATCAAGTACCTTACGCTCAAACTCTGGCATCTCATCAAGAAACAATAAGCCATTATGTGCTAAAGAGATCTCACCGGGGCGAGGTATCGAGCCACCACCGACCAATGCTGCCATCGAACTCGAATGGTGTGGAGAACGGAAAGGTCGTTGTTTCCAGTTGTATTGATTGATTTCTTGTTGCGTTAAAGAAGCCACCGAAGCGGTTTCCATCGCCTCGTCATCACTCATCTCAGGTAACAAATCGCGCAATCGAGACGCCAGCATGGTTTTTCCAGTTCCGGGTGGGCCAAGAAAAAGTAAGTTGTGATTGCCAGCTGCGGCGATCTCCAATGCGCGCTTACCTTGTTGCTGGCCAATAATATCTTGTAAGTCACGATTATCAGACACATCGACATGACGATGCTCGGTTCTATATAAACCAAGCTGAGCCTGGCCACACATATCAGCGCAAACCTCCAACAAGGTTTGTGCAGATTTATGCGCTCCCTTGCCAACTAAGGCTGCCTGATCACCATTGTGGTGTGGAACCACTAAGCATCGTTCGACACTATCGGCGGCTAACGTCGCTGGCAACACGCCCTTTACTGAACGCAACTCTCCAGACAACGCCAACTCACCGATAAATTCATGTTGAGCTATTTTTGATGTAGGAAGCTGATCTGACGCCACCAAGATTCCAAGCGCGATTGGCAGATCGAAACGTCCTCCCTCTTTGGGTAAATCTGCAGGCGCAAGGTTGACCGTGATTCTTTTCGATGGAAATTCAAAGCGAGAATTGATGATGGCACTCCTTACTCGATCTTTAGATTCCTTAACCGTCGTTTCAGGTAGACCCACCAGCGTAAAACCGGGCATTCCGTTACTAATATGCACTTCCACAGTCACTTCTGGTGCCTCTACACCCACACTAGCTCGGCTATGAATTATTGCGAGTCCCATAACTTTCCTTTGTCTTTGATTTAAAAGTATTCACTCTGGATATTCATTGCTCACCAAAGCGATAAGGTTGTTATATAGCGTGGTGGAATGGTGTTTTAATGTGAAAAAAGAATGACATTTTCCTTGTCATGCAGCAGATTTGTGTGATAACACTAGAGATGTAGACATTTACTTAAGACAATAAACGAGAAAACTCGAACTTTATGACATTTAACGCTCGCATTTACGCACTGATTAACCTGATTATCGTAGTCATTATTGAGACTGCGCGGGGGCGAGTGGGAAAAAAGTAACCACGAATTAGAAAAAACCCCCGCACTGAAAAGTCCGGGGGTTTTTTCTAATTTAGACATTCGATTTTATATTTTGAAACATTTTCGGCTTTGCCGATTTACAGGAAGAATGGGAGCACAAGATGTGCAGAGACAATGGAAACAATTACCAAAACAAAGGTAATACGGAGGAATTACGATGAAAGGCGCAGAACTGGTCGTATCCGCACTCAAGCAACAAGGCATTGAGACCGTATTTGGTTACCCTGGCGGTGCCATCATGCCAATCTACGATGCACTCTATGACGGCGGGGTTGAACATATCCTATGTCGCCATGAGCAAGGCGCTGCAATGGCCGCTATCGGTATGGCTCGAGCAACGCAAGACGTCGCTGTTTGTATGGCAACCTCAGGCCCGGGTGCAACTAACCTAGTCACAGGTCTTGCTGATGCTTTTATGGATTCCATCCCACTCGTAGCTATCACTGGTCAAGTTGCTAGTTCCCACATTGGTACCGATGCATTCCAAGAAATGGATGTGATTGGTATGTCTCTGTCATGTACTAAACACAGCTACCTTGTTACCGATATTGAAGATCTTGCGCCGACATTGGCTGAAGCATTTATCGTTGCAAAAGCAGGACGTCCCGGTCCGGTTATTGTCGATATCGCTAAAGATGTTCAATTAGCAGAGTCCCCTGTGAAAGTTCTTCCTGAATTTACACCACCAGCCATTCCCGTAGTGACAACGGATGCCATTGAGCAAGCTCAGTACTTCTTGTCTCAAGCGACTCGTCCTGTTTTATACGTAGGTGGTGGCGTTCAACTGGCGAAAGCAACCGATGCAGTTCGTGAGTTTTTACGTCTAAATCCAATGCCTGCAGTAAGCACACTAAAAGGCTTAGGCACCATTGAACGTGACGACCCACACTACCTGGGTATGCTGGGTATGCACGGCACCAAAGCCGCTAACCTAGTGGTTCAAGAAAGTGACCTGTTACTTGTTGTTGGCGCTCGTTTTGATGACCGAGTTACTGGTAAGCTCGACACCTTTGCACCGCACGCTAAAGTTATCCATATTGATATCGATGCGGCAGAGTTCAGTAAACTACGTCTTGCCGATGCACCAATTCGTGGTGACATCAACAAGATCATGCCTCAACTGGAGCTAAGCCAAGACATCTCTTCTTGGGTTCATCACTCCGAAGGCCTTCGTAGCTCATTCAAATGGCGTTACGACCACCCTGGCGACCTTATCTTCGCACCTCTGTTGTTGAAACAACTGTCAGACATGATGCCTGCGAGTTCTATGGTTTCGACCGATGTTGGCCAACATCAGATGTGGGCAGCTCAACACATTCAGCCACGCGATCCACAAAACTTCATCACTTCAGCGGGCTTAGGCACTATGGGCTTTGGCCTACCTGCAGCCATGGGTGCATCGGTTGGTCGTCCTAATGACCAATCTATACTTATCTCTGGTGACGGCTCGTTCATGATGAACATTCAAGAGCTTGGTACGCTGAAGCGTCGCCAAATCCCAGTAAAAATGGTGCTGCTTAACAACTCGCGCTTAGGCATGGTTCGCCAATGGCAATCGCTGTTCTTTGATGGCCGACACAGTGAAACCATCTTGGATGACAACCCGGATTTCGTCATGCTAGCGAAAGCATTTGATATCCCGGGCAAAACCATCACGCGTAAAGAAGAAGTAGAACCAGCACTGAAAGAGATGCTAGAGAGCAAAACCGCTTACCTACTTCATGTTCTTATCGATGAAGAAGAGAACGTATGGCCACTAGTACCGCCAGGTGCTTCAAACAGTGAGATGTTGGAGAACACATAACATGAAAAGATACCTATTAGACATCAAAGCCGATGATAAGCCTGTACTACTAGAGCGTGTTCTTCGTGTTATCCGCCACCGTGGCTTTATTGTTAAGCAAGTAGCTGGCACTCAAAACCACGAAAGCAAAGTGGCGAGTGTTGAGATCATTGTCGACAGTGAGCGTCCGATCTCTTTCTTGGTAAACCAAATCGAAAAGCTGTGGGATGTGCGTACCGTTGACGTTATCTCGATAAGCCGTAATGAATTGCCAAACAACAACTTACAACAAAAGATAAACGCATAAGGAACCGCTAACATGACAGCTAAAACAGCAGACTATATTTGGTTTAACGGTGAAATGGTTCCTTGGGCAGAGGCAAACGTTCACGTCCTGACTCACGCAATGCACTACGGTACTTCGGTGTTTGAAGGTGTTCGTTGTTACAACACGCCAAAGGGTCCGGTTATCTTCCGTCACCCAGAGCATGCAAGACGCCTAAAAGACTCAGCGAAAATCTACCGCTTCCCAATTCCTTACACAGAGGAAGAAATTATGGAAGCGACTCGCGAAACGCTACGCCAAAATAAGCTACAGTCTGCGTACATCCGCCCTCTAGGTTTCGTTGGTAACGTTGGTTTGGGTGTCTGCCCGCCAGAAAACACTGAGATGGATCTGATCATCGCTGCTTTCCCTTGGGGTTCTTACCTAGGCGAAGAAGCGCTAGAAAATGGCGTAGATGCGATGATATCAAGCTGGAATCGTGCAGCGCCAAATACCATCCCAACCGCAGCAAAAGCCGGTGGTAACTACCTATCTTCACTACTGGTTGGTGGTGAAGCTCGTCGTCATGGTTACGATGAAGGTATCGCACTGAGTGTCGATGGTTACCTTTCAGAAGGTGCGGGCGAGAACATCTTCGTGATTCGTAATGGCGTGCTATCAACACCACCAGCAACCAGCGCAATTCTGCCGGGTATTACTCGTGATTCGATCATGACGCTAGCAAAAGACATGGGTTACGAAATCCGTGAAGAGAACATTGCTCGTGAAGCGCTATACCTTGCCGATGAAGTATTCATGACAGGCACAGCAGCAGAAATCGTTCCAGTTCGCAGCGTAGACAAAATTACAGTAGGTGAAGGCAAACGCGGTCCTATCACTGAAAAAGTTCAAGCAGCTTACTTTGGTTTATTCAATGGAACCACTGAAGATAAATGGGGCTGGTTAGATTATGTTTACCCAGAACACCAAACTTCAGCAAACCAAACGCAAACAACTAAGTAAGCAACAGCCAAATATTTTATAAGGATTTAAGCAATGCCAATCTATCGTTCAGCAACGACTACCCACGGACGCAACATGGCTGGTGCGCGCGCTTTATGGCGTGCAACTGGCGTTAAAGATGATGATTTCGGTAAGCCAATCATCGCGGTTGTAAACTCTTTCACTCAATTTGTACCAGGCCATGTTCATCTTAAAGACATGGGTCAGCTGGTTGCGGGTGAAATCGAGAAAGCGGGCGGTATCGCTAAAGAATTCAACACCATCGCTGTGGATGATGGTATCGCAATGGGTCACGGCGGTATGCTGTACTCACTACCATCACGAGAGCTTATCGCAGACTCGGTAGAGTACATGGTCAATGCACACTGTGCAGATGCGATGGTGTGTATCTCTAACTGTGACAAAATCACTCCGGGAATGATGATGGCCGCAATGCGCCTTAACATCCCAGTGATCTTTGTATCAGGCGGCCCAATGGAAGCGGGTAAAACCAAGCTTTCAGATCAAATCATCAAGCTCGACCTTGTTGACGCGATGATTCAGGGTGCCGATCCAACCATTTCTGATGAGCAAAGTGAGCAAGTAGAACGTTCTGCATGTCCAACCTGTGGTTCATGTTCAGGTATGTTCACAGCAAACTCAATGAACTGTCTAACAGAAGCACTGGGTCTATCTCAGCCTGGTAACGGTTCTATGCTGGCGACACACGCAGACCGTGAAGAGCTGTTCATCAATGCCGGTAAGCGCATCGTTGATCTAACCAAGCGTTACTACGAGCAAGACGACGAGTCAGCACTGCCACGCAACATCGCAAACCGCGCTGCTTTCGATAATGCGATGGCGCTTGATATCGCAATGGGTGGTTCTAGTAACACCGTTCTTCACCTTTTAGCAGCCGCTCAAGAAGGCGACATTGATTTCGATATGGATGATATCGATGCGATGTCTCGCCGTGTACCACACCTATGTAAAGTGGCACCTTCAACACCGAAGTACCACATGGAAGACGTTCACCGTGCTGGTGGCGTAATGGCTATCCTTGGTGAACTTGACCGTGCAGGTCTATTGAACAACCAAACTCGCACTGTGCTTGGTCTAAGCATGCAAGAGCAACTTGCTCAGTACGACATCATGCAGACAGAAGACGAAGCCGTGCTTAAGTTCTTCCGTGCTGGTCCTGCGGGCATCCGTACAACTAAAGCTTTCTCACAAGATTGCCGTTGGGATCGCCTTGATGACGATCGCAAAGAAGGTTGTATTCGCACTAAAGAAAACGCATTCAGCCAAGAAGGCGGCCTAGCGGTACTTTCAGGTAACATCGCGGTTGATGGTTGTATCGTTAAGACCGCGGGTGTTGATGAAGAAAACCTTAAATTCCAAGGCCCTGCTATCGTATTCGAAAGCCAAGATACGGCAGTAGACGGCATCTTAGCGGGTAAAGTAAAAGCCGGCGAAGTCGTGGTTATTCGTTACGAAGGTCCTAAAGGTGGTCCGGGCATGCAAGAAATGCTCTACCCAACGACTTACTTGAAATCAATGGGCTTAGGCAAGTCATGTGCTCTACTGACTGATGGTCGCTTCTCTGGTGGTACATCAGGTCTGTCTATCGGTCACGCTTCTCCAGAAGCAGCAAGTGGCGGTGTGATTGGTCTAGTGAACACGGGCGATATTATCACTATCGACATCCCTAGCCGCTCAATCACACTTGATGTGCCAGAAGCAGAGCTTGAAGCACGTCGCGTTAAACAAGATGCACTAGGCTGGAAACCAGAAAACCGTCAGCGTGAAGTGTCTTTCGCACTGAAAGCTTATGCAAGCATGGCGACCAGTGCCGACAAAGGCGCTGTACGTGATAAGTCTAAACTTGAGGGCTAACTATGAGTGATGACACCTCCTGTCCCAAAAAACAAAGTGGCGCAGATTATCTGCGCCAGATCCTGAGAGCGCCGGTTTACGAAGCGGCGATTGTGACACCTCTGCAAGATATGCCACGCTTAAGCGCCCGTATCGGTAATCAGGTTCAGCTTAAACGAGAAGACCGTCAGCCGGTGCACTCGTTCAAGCTACGTGGTGCCTACAACATGGTATCAAGCCTTTCTGAACAACAGAAAGCCGCAGGTGTGATTGCTGCATCGGCAGGTAACCATGCTCAAGGTATGGCGCTGTCCGGTTCTAAGCTTGGTATTCAGACCACGATTGTGATGCCAAAAACGACGCCGGATATCAAGGTTGATGCGGTACGCGGATTTGGTGGTAATGTGGTTCTGCACGGCAGTAATTTCGATGAAGCAAAAGCGGAAGCGGAACGCCTATCGGCTGAACATGGCTTCACCTTTGTACCTCCTTTCGATCACCCACTGGTGATTGCAGGGCAAGGTACTATGGGCATGGAGATGCTGCAGCAAAACGGTCACATGGATTATATCTTTGTGCCGGTTGGTGGTGGTGGCTTAGCCGCTGGTGTTGCAGTGCTTATCAAACAACTGATGCCAGAGATTAAAGTGATTGCGGTAGAGCCTGAAGACTCAGCTTGCTTGAAAGCAGCACTGGATGCGGGTGAACCAGTGGTACTGGATCAGGTCAGCATGTTTGCTGATGGTGTTGCGGTTAAACGCATTGGTGAAGAAACCTTCCGTCTTTGCCAACAGTACATTGATGGTCATATTACAGTCTCTAGCGATGAAATCTGCTCTGCGGTAAAGGACATCTTTGAAGACACCCGTGCAATTGCTGAGCCTTCAGGAGCGCTTGCTCTGGCAGGCCTTAAGAAGTTTTCAGAACAAAACCAACTGCAAAATAAGCAACTAGCAACGGTATTGTCTGGTGCGAACACCAACTTCCACGGTCTGCGTTATGTCTCTGAACGTTGTGAATTGGGTGAGAAGCGAGAAGGTCTACTTGCGGTGACTATTCCAGAGCGACAAGGTGCGTTCCTAGAGTTCTGTAACATTATTGGTGGTCGAGCGGTGACTGAGTTTAACTACCGCCACAACGACGAAAGCCTGGCGAATATCTTCGTTGGTGTACGTCTACAAGGTGGACAAGAAGAACTCGAACACATCATCAATGACCTACGTGAGGGCGGCTACCCAGTTGTCGACTTGTCTGATGACGAGATGGCAAAGCTGCACATTCGTTACATGATTGGCGGCAAACCATCGAAACCATTGAAAGAGCGTCTGTACAGCTTTGAGTTCCCTGAATACCCAGGAGCATTGATTAAATTCCTTGATACCTTAGGGACTCACTGGAATATCAGCTTGTTCAACTATCGTAACCATGGTGCTGACTACGGTCGTGTGCTGTGTGGTTTTGAGCTGGGTGATGACGATTTGGCTCAGTTCTCTACGCATTTAGAAGAACTCGGCTACCAATGCAAAGATGAAACCGATAACCCTTCCTACAAGTTCTTCTTGTCTTAAGAGTTAACGACCGAATCAAAAAAGAGCGAGTATTTACTCGCTCTTTTTATTGGTGCTGATTCAGTTCAAGCTTGAAAAGGATCTTCTTGTAAATAGATCATTAGATCGCCTTGCGATGATCCAACCAATCTTGGTGAAGTTGCTCACTCGATCCTAGGTACTTCACCATCCATTCGATCAATTTATGGTTATCGTCTTTTCGCCATACCAAACAACAATGACTCTGCGGGCTTGGCTCGGGCAATATTTTTTCTACCAGCAAACCTTGCTCAATAATAGGTGCGGCGATATGCCTTGGCATGTAACCCACCCCAACACCATTTTTAAGACACTCTATTGCGCTGTACCAGTTAGGTAATAGAAGACGTCTCTGACTTGCATAATGGCCAGTGTGACGCTTAGGCAGCACACTAGAGGTATCATCTAAACAGATCGCTGGGTATTGACTAACAAAGGCTTCATTAAGGTTTTGCTCTCGCACACAAGGATGACTGGGTGACATGACAAATGCCCAATCTAACCGCCCCATATCTTTAACTTCAAAGTCACCACCAACCGGAATCGCCGAGGTTGCACCAATCACGACATCCGCCCTGCCCTGTGCAATGGCTTCCCAAGAGCCGTTAAACACTTCCATGTTAATCTGCAGTTCAGCGAACTCAAAGGTTTGATAAAACTCTTCAATCATCGGCTTCATCTTGTCGAGCTTAACCACGTTATCAAGCGTTAAGCGCAAGGTTTTCTTCCAACCACGCGCAGCTCGGCGAGTCTGGGCACTGAGTTCTTCCATCTGTCTCAGCAGTTGACGAGCCTCTTCAATAAACAACTCACCCGCAGGTGTCAGCTCTACTTTTCTTGGTAAGCGTCTGAAAAGTAGAACATCAAGCTCTTGCTCTACCTGCCTAACCCCATAGCTGATCGCTGAGGGCACTTTGTGCAATTGTTCTGCCGCCGCAGTAAAACTGCCTAAGCGAGCAACAGTATCGAGCATTTCTAAAGAGGATTTAGAGAACATAAGCCTTCAAATTTTTTGATTGATAACCACATATTTTAGCGTTTTATTTTATCAGGTCTGAAAAATAGAATGTCAGCACAAATAAACAGGGGCTTTCACTTCTGTATATCAAACAATTTTTTTGATGATAAAAACATCACTACCTTTAGCTTAATGGCATCTTATGAATATTTCTAAATTTCAATTGGTCTACCTTGCAGTACTTTCAATGCTTGGCTTTATTGCGACCGATATGTACCTTCCTGCATTTAAGGCAATGGAAGTTGATTTCGCAACCGGTCCAGAGCAGATTGCTCTGTCTCTAACTGTATTCCTTGGCGGTATGGCAATGGGTCAGCTTCTTTGGGGTCTGGCGAGTGACAAGTATGGTCACCGCAACACACTAGCGGTTGGTCTTGTTATCTTTACGGCAGCGTCATTCGGCTTGGCATTCAGCACCGAGGTATGGCACCTACTAACACTGCGCTTCATTCAAGCGATCGGTGTGTGTGCGCCTGCGGTAATCTGGCAAGCAATGGTTATCAAGCGTTACTCACAAAGCAGTAGCCAGCAAATTTTTGCTACTATCATGCCTCTAGTAGCGCTATCTCCAGCACTAGCACCTCAACTGGGTGTGTTGCTAGCAAACAGCTTTGGCTGGCACAGTATCTTCATTACATTGACTTTGATGGGCGCACTACTAATTGCAACAACAATGGCTCAACCAAAAGAAGCGCCTGAAGTAAAGCAGACATCGATTAAGACAGACATCAAGATGTTGATAAAATCAAAGCCTTACATGGGTAATGTTTTAATGTTTGCTTCGGCATCTGCAGCGTTCTTCGCTTACCTAACGGGTATGCCAGAGATAATGGCTCAGCTAGGTTATGAAGCAAAAGACATCGGCTTGAGCTTTATCCCACAGACAATCGCGTTCATGGCGGGTGGTTATTTCGGTAAGCAAGCGGTGAAGAAATATGGTGATGGCGTTGTACTAAGAAATCTTATCGGTTTGTTCAGCGTTGCAGCGATGCTTATCTTCATTGCATCACAGTGGGAACTGACGTCAATCTGGCCTCTGCTTGCGCCTTTCTGTTTGATTGCAGTAGCAAACGGTGCACTTTACCCAATAGTAGTAAACCGTGCTCTATCAAGTGCTAAGCAAAGCCCAGCAACAGCTGCTGGCCTACAAAACAGCCTGCAAATCAGTATCAGTGGCCTATCAAGTGCATTGGTCGCGGCAATGGCTAGCCAAGCACTAAGCGCAACGGGTATCGCGGTTGTGATTTGTTTGGGTGCATTGTGGGTTGGCTATATTGTTTCAAACAAAGAGCTTTCTGAACACTTCGCGACACCAGACAACTCTCGAGTGGTCGCTGACGAGAAACAAGACAAGTTTCTAGGTTAAAGAAAACAAAAAAGAGCGAGATTAATCGCTCTTTTTTTATATCTAGATATCTAAGAAAAACCAATAGCAGTGCTATTAGCTCTATCGCAGTCATCTGATTTATAGTTGAGACTACTTTTTCTTAGTCGGACGCTGCCAGTTGGCAATTTTACGTTCTTTCGCACGACTAATAACAAGCTCGTTCTCAGCAACATCACGAGTCACCGTTGAGCCCGCACCGACAGTTGCGCCGTTGCCAATAGTAACAGGTGCGATTAATTGGCTGTCTGAGCCAACAAATACGTCATCGCCAATGATGGTCTTAAACTTGTTCGCGCCATCGTAGTTACAAGTGATAGCACCCGCACCCACATTTACACGTTGACCGATCTCAGCATCACCTAGGTAAGTAAGGTGATTAGCTTTAGAACCCTCACCAAGACGAGTGTTCTTCACTTCAACAAAGTTACCTACATGCGAATTGTTACGCATGTCAGCTCCAGGACGTAAGCGAGTGAATGGACCAACCGTACAGTCTTCACCAATTGTCGCACCTTCGATTACGCTGTATGGGCGAACGATAGTGTTGTCATCAATCTCACAGTCTTTCAATACACAACCGGTGCCGATAACCACGTTATCACCAATGCTTACGCTGCCTTCGATGATAACGTTGGTATCAATCTCAACATCCATACCACACTGCAATTCACCACGTAGATCAAAGCGGCTTGGGTCGCGTAACATTACGCCTTGCTTCAATAGCTTGTCTGCTTGTTCAGCTTGGTAAGCGCGCTCTAGACGAGCCAGTTGTGAGCGGTCGTTCACGCCTTCAACTTCAATTGGACTTACTGGATGTACAGCCTCAACCGCACGCCCTTCATCGTGAGCCGCTGCAATAACGTCAGTCAGGTAGTATTCACCTTGTGCGTTATCGTTGCTTAAGCCAGACAACCAACGCTTCAGATCGCCACCAGTAGCCACCATAACGCCAGTATTAATCTCTTTGATAAGCTTCTGCTCATCGGTTGCATCTTTTTGCTCAACGATAGCGACAACCGGGCCATTGCGACGAATGATACGACCGTAGCCCATCGGGTTGTCTAACACGACCGTTAGTAGTGCGATACCACCGTTTGGTTGAGCGTCTAATAGGTTTTCAATGGTTTCTGGCGAGATAAGCGGAACATCACCGTATAGCACCAATACTTTTTCATCATCAGCAAAATGTGCAGATGCTTGATCTACAGCGTGACCAGTACCTAGCTGCTCAGCTTGCAGTGCCCAATTTACAGATTCTTCAGCTAGAGTAGCCTTCATCTGATCACCACCGTGGCCGTAAACCAGGTTGATATTTTGAGCGCCTAAACCATTACATGTATCGATAACATGCTTCACCATTGGCTTACCCGCAAGCGTGTGCAGAACCTTTGGTGTGTTTGAATACATGCGAGTGCCTTTGCCCGCCGCGAGAATCACTGCGCTAAACTTCATTGTAAACCTATCCAACAGTATTTTTATTAAGCCGATATTGTAACCGTTTTTGGCCAAAAAATTAAATCACAATAACCATTTAACCATTTAACCATTTAACCATTTAACCAGTAGTGATGCTTAAAAGATGCATTTTTCAGAACCTAAAAATGCAAAAAGGCGACCCTTAGGTCGCCTTTATCTCAGAGTCTATAATCTTAAAAAGATTAACGACGCTGCTTTGTCAGTTCGATAACTCGTAACTGAGCAATGGCTTTAGCCAGTTCACCGGCCGCTTGTGCGAAGTCTATGTCGCCATGCTGATTTTGGATATTCTCCACAGCCTTGCGTTTAGCTTCTTCCGCCTTTGCTGCGTCTAGCTCTTCACCACGGATAGCTGTATCAGCCAGTACAGTCGCTGTACCAGGCTGAACTTCTACCATACCACCAGAAACATAAATAATTTCTTCGTGGCCGTGCTGCTTAACAATACGCACCATACCAGGCTTGATAGCGGTCAGCAGTGGAGTGTGACCATGGAAAATACCAAGCTCACCCTCACTACCGGTCACCTGAAACGTCTCAACAAGACCAGAGAAAATTTGTTTCTCGGCACTTACAACGTCTAGGTGAAAGGTTATTGCTGCCATATCGCCTCCTAGTTAGCCTTATAGCTTCTTAGCATTCTCGATAGCTTCGTCAATTGCACCACAGTACATGAACGCTTGCTCTGGAATGTCATCGTATTCACCAGATAGAAGACCTTGGAAGCCACGTAGAGTCTCTTTAAGAGGTACGTAAACGCCTGGGTCACCTGTAAATACTTCCGCTACGTGGTAAGGCTGAGTTAGGAACTTCTCAATCTTACGAGCACGAGATACAACTTGCTTATCTTCTTCAGATAGCTCGTCCATACCTAGGATAGCAATGATATCTTTCAGCTCTTTATAGCGCTGAAGAGTAGACTGAACGCCACGAGCGATGTCGTAGTGTTCTTGTCCAACTACCAATGGATCCAGTTGACGTGAAGTAGAATCTAGCGGGTCGATCGCTGGGTATAGACCCATAGATGCGATGTTACGGTTAAGTACAACCGTTGCATCCAAGTGAGCGAACGTTGTTGCTGGAGACGGGTCAGTCAAGTCATCCGCAGGTACGTATACCGCCTGTACAGACGTGATAGAACCAGCTTTAGTTGACGTGATACGCTCTTGTAGAACACCCATTTCTTCAGCTAGTGTAGGTTGGTAACCTACCGCAGAAGGCATACGACCTAGAAGTGCTGATACTTCAGTACCTGCTAGTGTGTAACGGTAGATGTTATCAACAAACAGTAGAACGTCACGACCTTCGTCACGGAAACGCTCTGCCATTGTTAGACCAGTCAGTGCAACACGTAGACGGTTACCTGGTGGCTCGTTCATCTGGCCGTAAACCATCGCTACTTTTGATTCTTCAGGTTTTTCGATGTTTACAACACCTGCTTCCTGCATCTCAAAGTAGAAATCGTTACCTTCACGAGTACGCTCACCTACACCTGCAAATACAGATAGGCCTGAGTGTTGAAGTGCGATGTTGTTGATAAGTTCCATCATGTTAACGGTCTTACCTACACCAGCACCACCGAATAGACCGATTTTACCACCCTTAGCGAATGGACAAATCAAGTCGATTACTTTAACACCAGTTTCTAGAAGAGCTGTCTCGTTAGACTGCTCTTCGTAGCTTGGAGCTTCACGGTGAATGGCGTAATGCTCTTCAGCACCAATCTCGCCACACTCATCAATCGCGTCACCTAGGACATTCATGATACGACCCAATGTCTTAGTACCTACTGGTACTGAGATTGGAGCGCCAGTATTTTCAACTGTCAAACCACGACGTAAACCATCAGAGCTACCCATTACGATTGCGCGAACTACGCCACCGCCAAGTTGTTGCTGAACTTCAAGAACTAGACGCTCTTTCACTTCATTAACATTCAGAGCATCGTATACACGAGGTACTTCGCCCTGTGGGAACTCTACGTCGACTACCGCACCGATGATCTGTACGATCTTACCTGTAGCCATCGTTAATCCTCTAACTATTTAGTTTTACCTAAGCTTAAACCGCAGCTGCGCCTGAAACGATCTCAGAAAGTTCTTGTGTAATCGCCGATTGACGGGCTTTGTTATACACAAGTTCTAAGTCATCAATAATGTCACCAGCATTATCTGTTGCTGATTTCATTGCAATCATTCGAGCCGCTTGCTCACAAGCAAGGTTCTCGACCACACCTTGGTACACTTGAGATTCGACATAGCGAACCAATAGTGCATCTAGTAGTGGCTTTGGCTCGGGCTCATAAATGTAGTCCCAAGAATGACTGCGTTTCATTTCTTCGCTGTCTGATTTAGGCAAAGGAAGTAATTGATCGATCGTTGGTTCTTGAACCATAGTGTTTTCAAACTTGTTGAACACTACGAACAGGCGATCTAGTTCGCCTTCATCATATTTCTTCAGCATAACGCTCACAGAGCCAATCAAGTCTTCAAGGCTTGGACGATCGCCCAGACCAGAAACTTGAGCTGCTACTTTCGCGCCGCTGTTGTTGAAAAATGCTGTTGCTTTAGAGCCTACAATTGCAAGCTCAACATCAGCACCTTTCTCAGACCAATCTTTCATGTCGTTCATGGCTTTCTTGAACAAGTTAATGTTCAAACCACCACAAAGACCACGGTCTGTAGAAACGATGATGTAACCAACACGTTTGGCTTCACGTTCCTCAAGATAAGGATGCTTATACTCGAGGCTACCATTAGCCAAATGACCGATCACTTTACGCATTGTTTCTGCATATGGACGAGTAGCTTCCATTGCGTCTTGAGAACGACGCATTTTTGAAGCTGCTACCATTTCCATTGCTTTCGTAATCTTCTGTGTGCTTTTAACACTACCGATTTTATTACGTATCTCTTTTGCGCCGGCCATCGTTACTCTCCGTTAATGGTATGAGGTGGCCCTAAGACCACCTACCAATTACCAGGTCTGGGTTGCCTTGAAATCGTCAACAAGCTTCTTCAGCTCAGCTTCGATTTCTTTGTTGAAAGCACCCGTTGCGTCGATCTGTGTTACTAGATCAGCGTATTGACCACGAGCAAACGACAGTAAAGCAGCTTCAAAGTCTAGAACTTTAGAAAGTTCAACGTCTTGAAGGTATCCACGCTCTGCAGCGAAGATTACTAGAGCTTGGTCAAATACAGACATAGGAGCGTATTGCTTCTGCTTCATCAGTTCTGTAACTTTTTGACCGTGGTCTAGCTGCTTCTTAGTCGCTTCATCAAGATCCGAAGAGAACTGAGCAAATGCTGCAAGTTCACGGTATTGAGCTAGAGCAGTACGGATACCGCCAGATAGTTTCTTGATGATTTTAGTCTGCGCCGAACCACCTACACGAGAAACTGAGATACCTGGGTCAACAGCTGGACGTACGCCCGCGTTGAATAGCTCAGTTTGTAGGAAGATCTGACCATCAGTAATCGAGATTACGTTCGTTGGTACGAATGCAGATACGTCACCAGCTTGCGTTTCGATGATAGGAAGAGCTGTTAAAGAACCAGTCTTGCCTGTCACTTCGCCGTTAGTGAATTTTTCTACGTATGCTTCGCTTACACGAGCTGCACGCTCTAGTAGACGAGAGTGAAGGTAGAAAACATCACCTGGGAACGCTTCACGACCTGGTGGACGCTTAAGTAGTAGCGAGATTTGACGGTAAGCGACAGCTTGCTTAGATAGATCATCATAAACAATCAGTGCATCTTCACCGCGATCACGGAAGTATTCGCCCATCGCACATCCAGCATACGGTGCAAGGTATTGCAGCGCTGCAGATTCAGAAGCAGATGCAACAACAACAACAGTGTTTGCTAGTGCGCCGTGCTCTTCTAGTTTGCGAACTACGTTAGCAATAGTCGACGCTTTTTGGCCGATAGCTACGTAGATAGAGAAAATACCAGAATCTTTTTGGTTAATAATCGCATCGATCGCCATTGCTGTTTTACCAGTCTGACGGTCACCGATTACTAGCTCACGTTGACCACGACCGATAGGGATCATTGAGTCAACAGACTTGTAACCAGTTTGAACAGGTTGATCTACCGATTTACGGTCGATTACACCTGGTGCGATAATTTCTACAGGCGAAGTCAATTTAGCTTCGATTGGACCTTTACCATCAATTGGCTCACCTAGCGTGTTTACAACACGACCAAGCATTTCAGGACCTACTGGTACTTCTAGAATACGACCAGTACCTGTAACTTTCATGCCTTCCTGTAGGTCAGCATACGGGCCCATTACAACAGCACCAACCGAATCACGGTTCAAGTTTAGTGCTAGAGCGTAACGGCCACCCGGTAGTTCGATCATTTCACCTTGCATCACGTCCGCTAGGCCGTGGATGCTAAGGATGCCATCGCTTACAGAAACGATAGTACCTTCATTGCGAGCTTCACTAACAACGTCGAAAGATTCAATACGTTGTTTAATTAGATCGCTAATTTCAGTGGAATTAAGTTGCATGCTCCAATCCCCATTAAGACTGCAATGCATCGCTCAGGCGGTCTAAACGACTGCGCGCTGAGTTATCGATGACTAGGTCTCCGGCTCGAATAATAACTCCACTAAGTAGAGTCTCATCTATACTGCAATTCAGCTGAACTTTGCGCGCTAAGCGCTGTTCCAATTTGCTGCTGATCTCTGCACGTTGTTCTTCAGAAAGTTCTACCGCTGAAGTTACTTCAACGTCGATCTCTTTCTCATACTCTTTTTTGAGTATAAAGAACTCTTTACAAACATCAGGAAAAGCCATTAAGCGGCCATTCTCTGCCATCACTTTAATTAAGTTCTGACCGAATTCATCAAATTGTTCGCCACAAATTACAATGAATACTTCAGCTAATTTTTCAGCAGTCATAGAACCGCTTAATAAATTGTGAACATCATCATTTTGTGCCACTTCGGCAGCAAAAGTAAGCATTTGACCCCATTGGTCTAGCTCACCTTTATCTACCGCAAAGTCAAACGCTGCTTTAGCATAGGGGCGTGCGATTGTAGTCAAATCAGACATATACAGCCCCTTGCTTTAAAGTTTTGCAGTAATGTTGTTAAGAAGATCATCGTGTACATCTTTATCGATTGTACGTTCAAGGATTTTCTCAGCACCAGCTATAGCCAGAGTTGCGACTTGTTTGCGCAGGTCATCACGGGCACGTGTACGCTCTGCTTCAATTTCTGCTTCAGCTTGCGCTAAGATCTTCTGGCGTTCTGCCTGAGCCTCTTCGCGTGCTTCATCAATAATTTGAGCTTTACGTTTGTTTGCCTGATCAATAACCTCAGTTGCAGTGCGCTTTGCTTCTTTCATTTGCTCAGAAGCGTTGGCTTGTGCCAGGTTCAAGTCTTTAGCAGCGCGTTCAGCGGCTACTAGACCGTCAGCAATTTTTTTCTGACGTTCTTCAATTGCTTGCATGATTGGTGGCCATACATATTTCATGCAGAACCAAACAAACAGTGAAAAAGCAATTGCTTGACCTAGCAGAGTTGCGTTCATATTCACAACAGCTACCCCTCGTTAAGAATCAACTACAAAAATTTAATTAACTATTTAGAAGTTAATTAGCCTGCTAGTTGACCAACAAATGGGTTAGCAAACGTGAATAGTAGTGCGATTACGATACCGATCATTGGAACAGCATCCAATAGACCAGCGATGATGAACATCTTAACTTGTAGCATTGGAGCCATTTCAGGTTGACGCGCAGCGCCTTCTAGGAATTTACCACCAAGAATAGCAAAACCAATTGCAGTACCTACGGCACAAAGACCAACAATGATAGCAACAGCGATTGCTGAAAAACTTAGTACAGTTTCCATTTACGTTCTCCGATTAACATTAATAGTTAGAATAAAGCTTAAAAATTTTTTAGTGATCACTATCTTCATGAGCCATTGATAAGTAAACGATTGTCAACATCATGAAAACAAACGCTTGAATCAAAATAACCAAGATATGGAAGATAGCCCAAGGTAGTGCACCTACCCATTGTAAGTACCACGGTAGCATTGCCGCGATAAGAATAAACACCACCTCACCCGCAAACATATTACCAAATAAACGCATACCTAGAGATAGTGGCTTCGCTAATAACGAAATTACCTCAAGTACCAAGTTAAATGGAATCATGATTGGGTGATTAAATGGATGCAGTGCCAATTCTTTAGCAAATCCGCCTAGACCTTTCACTTTGATGCTGTAGTAGATCATCAGAGCAAAAACACCTAAAGCCATTGCCATTGTTATATTAACATCAGCTGTAGGAACCACTTTCAAGTAAGGGATACCTAGCCAATGCTCTGCAGGATATGGTAAGAAATCGATAGGCACTAAGTCCATCAAGTTCATAATGATAATCCAGCAGAATATAGTCAGTGCTAGTGGGGCAATCAGAGGGTTGCGGCCATGGAAAGTTTCTTTAACGTTGTCACCAACGAATTCCACTACCATTTCAACAAAACACTGAAGCTTACCAGGTACACCTACTGTTGCTTTCTTAGCGACTGAGCGAAAAACCCAAAGGAATAACATCCCTGTCAACACCGAAAAAAACAGACTGTCTATATGTACGTTCCAGAAACTTGTCTCCTCTACAAGACCAAACTTAGCTAAAGAAAGGTTTTGTAAATGGTGTTCAATGTATCCGGATGCTGTTGGCGCAGCCATAACTCATCCTATTTTTTATTGTTAATGAAAAGCACTGGCGCAAAGATATTAATACCTAGAACCAGTAAATAGGTCAGTTTGAGGGGAATTAATTCCACCTGCATATACATGTAGACGATAGAGAATAGTAGAACTGTGATTAAGATTTTGAGCGCTTCACCTGCATAGAACGACGCCGCAACTAACTTAGTTGCGCGAGCTCCACAAAATAGAAAAGCACACACACAAAAAACTACATTCGCGATGACAAAAATACCGCCACCGATTAATGCAGCAAAACCCCAATCAGGATTAACAGCTAAACCTAACCCTATCGCCACTAATATAACCGCGCTAAGCTCGATCAATAACATTTGCTTTGCAAGCACTCGTCCTGGTCTTGCTAACGCCGCTACCATGTATTCGTTCCTCTTTTAAGCCTACTTTGATACTCGCTTAAAAGCGTGCTGATAAATTGGCGAAAATTATACGTTCAGCCAAATTGATTGCAATAAGAATGCAGCAATCATTTACATTTTTGTATACAAACCGACAACTTTTGTACGAAATCACTTGTTCATTACATAATTGACCTAAATCAATTATCTCACTTAGTACTCTAATTTAGCAATAAGTTGATCTAATTTGTGAGGCTCATCAAGAGTAATTGTCACTTTTGACTTCCCACTAACAGAACGAGTAACTGAAACGTTTGCTTGCAATTTTTCCGTGAGTCTTCGTGAAAGTTCGATAGCTTCAGTGTCTTCTTGCTTCGATTCTGATTCAACGTCTGGCTTTAAGCACTTTTTAACAAGCTGCTCAGTTTGACGCACGGTCATTTTTTTGGTTGCTGCAGTGTTTGCTGCCTCAACCTGGGTATCGCCTTCGAGCGCAAGCAATGCTCTAGCATGCCCCATTTCCAGGTGTTTGTTGGAAACTAAACCTTTTACTTCATTTTCGAGCTGATTTAGACGTAATAAGTTACTAACCGTTGCTCTCGATTTACCGATCACTTCAGCAACTTGTTGATGTGTCAGCTCAAATTCGTTCTGCAAGCGCTCTAACGCTTGTGCTTCTTCGATAGCATTCAAGTCTTCACGCTGAATGTTCTCGATCAATGCCATCGCAATCGCGGCCTTGTCTTCGACTCTCTTAATTAGACATGGCACTTGCTTAAGGCCAGCTTGACGAGCAGCTCTCCAACGACGTTCGCCAGCAATAATCTCAAACTGGTCGTGTGCTAAGGGACGTACAACGATTGGCTGAATAATACCTTGAGATTGGATTGATGCTGCCAGCTCTTCTAGCGCTTCCGGCGCAATATCCTTACGCGGTTGATATACACCTGGCTTTAAGCAACCAACAGCCAATTCGATAAGCTCACCATCAGCCGACAACGCCTGACTATAAGAAGCAACTTGCTGCTTTTCACGAGCTAATGAGCTAGTTGCAAGCAATGCATCTAGCCCCTTTCCTAAACCACGCTTAGACATTGAGCGAATTCCTTTGGTTGGACCTATACTGGGACTTCTTCACGACGTAACATTTCGCCAGCAAGAGCAAGATATGCCTTAGCTCCTGCAGAATATTTGTCGTAGTACATTGCTGGCTTGCCATGACTCGGCGCTTCTGCCAGACGCACATTTCTAGGGATCACAGTTCGATAGACTTTGCTACCGAAGTGCTTTTTGAGTTGATCAGATACTTCGTTCGATAAGCGGTTACGAGGATCGTACATAGTACGCAGAAGACCTTCAATCTTCAGGTTCTCATTTACCACCGCAGCGAGCTTGCTAATGGTATCCATCAACGCAGTCAAACCTTCCAGAGCAAAGTATTCACATTGCATAGGAACCAATACGGAATCGGCCGCAGCCATCGCATTAATTGTAAGAAGATTTAATGACGGTGGGCAATCGATAAAGATGAAATCATAGTTATTACGAATGGATGCCAACGCGTTCTTTAGACGAACTTCACGAGCAAACACTTCCATCAATTTGATTTCTGCCGCTGTAACATCACCATTTGCGGCGATAAGGTCATAGTTGCCAGATGTACTTCGGCAAACTACCTCATCAAATGGGGTGTCTTCAACCAACAAATCGTAAGCAGTTGCTTCAACCTGATACTTGTCAACACCGCTCGCCATCGTGGCATTACCTTGAGGATCGAGGTCAACAACCAATATCTTGCGCTTTGTTGCCGCCATTGATGCTGCCAAGTTAATGCAAGTTGTTGTTTTTCCTACGCCACCCTTCTGGTTGGCAATTGCTACGATTTTACCCACTATGGCCTCGCTGATTATCCCTGACGCGATAAAGTAACTAGATGACGCTCTCCATCAAGCTCTGGCACTTGCAAAGCTTTAATGTCTGTCACTGAACACCATTCAGGTAACAGGTCGATTTCGTCTCTAGGGTGTTGTCCCTTAAGAGCCAAAAATACACCGGATTGCTCTTTAGGTAAATGATGACACCACTCTACCATGTCTGTCATTGATGCAAATGCGCGACTGAGCACGGCATCAAACTTTTCTTCTGGTTGAAATTCTTCAACGCGACTTTGAATCGGCACCACGTTGTCGATACCCAGCTCATGAATCACTTGCTTGATAAAACGAATACGCTTACCCAAGCTGTCTAGCAAGTAAAACTCGCAGTCAGGATTCATGATTGAGAGCGGAATCCCAGGAAGACCAGGGCCTGTGCCAACGTCAATAAAGCGCTTGCCTTGTAAGTGAGTGCTAACAATGATGCTATCTAAGATATGTTTCACCATCATTTCTTGCGGATCACGAACTGACGTCAGATTGTATGCTTTGTTCCACTTGTTTAGTAACTCAACGTAGCCAACCAATTGGCTGCGTTGCTTTTCAGATACTTCAAGTTCAGTCTGGCCAATCAGGTGATCCAGTTTTTCGCGTAATGCGCTCATTATGCTTCCTCACCTTTTTTCAACAGGCCGTGTTTTTTCAAGTAAACCAACAGAATTGAAATTGCAGCAGGTGTGATACCTGAGATTCGCGATGCAATACCAATTGAGTCTGGTTTAGCGGTAGTTAGTTTAAGAACCACTTCGTTAGAAAGCCCTTTTACCTTACTGTAATCGATGTCAGCCGGCAGTTTGGTGTTTTCATGACGCAGTGATTTTTCAATTTCATCTTGTTGACGTTGGATATAGCCATCGTACTTCACTTGGATCTCAACTTGCTCAGACGCTTGTTGATCTTCCAGTGCAGGACCAAAACGATCCAACGACGTTAGCTGTGAATAAGTCATTTCAGGACGACGAAGAAGATCTTCACCACTCGCTTCACGAGACATTGGTGTTTTCAGGATCTGGTTCAATTGATCAATATCTTCAGATTTTGGATTAATCCATGTTTCTTTAAGACGTTGACGCTCTTTCTCCATATTTTCCATCTTCTCGTTGAATCGCGTCCAACGAGCATCGTCGACCAAGCCAAGTTCACGAGACTTTTCAGTCAAACGGATATCAGCGTTGTCTTCACGAAGCAACAAGCGGTACTCCGCGCGAGATGTAAACATTCGGTACGGTTCTTTAGTACCCATCGTCGACAAGTCATCGATAAGTACACCCATGTAAGCTTGATCGCGGCGTGGGCTCCAGCCCTCTTTGCCTTGCGTAAACAAACTCGCATTCAAACCGGCCATTAAGCCTTGTGCTGCAGCTTCTTCGTAGCCAGTGGTGCCATTGATTTGCCCCGCAAAGAACAACCCCTTAATAAACTTGGTCTCGTAAGTCAGTTTAAGATCGCGAGGGTCAAAGAAGTCGTACTCAATCGCGTAGCCAGGACGGACGATGTGTGCGTTCTCAAAACCTTTCATTGAGTGAACGATTTTTACCTGAACATCAAACGGTAAACTGGTTGAAATACCATTCGGGTATAACTCGTGCGTCGTTAGGCCTTCAGGCTCAATGAAAATTTGGTGACTGTTTTTATCAGCAAAGCGCATCACTTTGTCTTCAATCGACGGACAGTAACGAGGGCCAATACCTTCAATCACACCAGCGTACATCGGGCTGCGATCGAGGTTGGCACGAATAACGTCATGCGTATTTTCGTTAGTGTGCGTGATGTAACATGGAATCTGACGCGGCTGCTGAGCTCGGTTACCCATGAATGAGAAAACCGGAGTCGGATTATCGCCGTGTTGAACCTCAAGCTCAGAAAAATCAACGCTGCGTGCATCGATGCGAGGAGGTGTACCCGTTTTTAGGCGATCAACACGAAATGGAAGATCACGAAGACGGTCAGCGAGCGCGATCGATGGTGGATCACCCGCACGTCCACCCGATGAACTTTCCATACCAATATGAATCTTACCGCCTAGGAATGTGCCTACCGTTAAGACCACAGCATTAGCGCGGAATTTGAGGCCCATTTGCGTAACCACACCCACCACTTGATCTTGTTCAACGATCAAGTCATCAACCGACTGTTGGAACAGAGTTAGGTTTGGTGTGTTTTCAAGAACATTACGGACAAAGGCTTTGTAAAGTGCGCGGTCAGCTTGTGCACGAGTTGCACGTACCGCAGGGCCTTTTGATGCGTTTAATGTTCTGAACTGAATACCTGCATGATCAATAGCTTGCGCCATTAATCCACCCATAGCATCGACCTCTTTTACCAAGTGGCCCTTACCGATCCCGCCAATGGCTGGGTTACAAGACATCTGTCCCAACGTATCGATATTATGAGTTAGTAATAACGTACTTTGACCAGTACGTGCAGATGCGAGTGCGGCTTCCGTTCCTGCATGGCCACCACCAACAACGATGACGTCAAATTTTTCGTGATAAAGCATGAACCGACCTCAGGTACTCAAACGTTTCTAGATTGATAAAAAGGAGCGATATTCTACCTGTTTTCATAGCTTGAGAAAACGTTTTTGGAATTTTTCGAAAAAGCTGTTTTTAATTAATATAGATAAGATCTTTAGAGAGATCTTTTATTAGATCTATTATTAGGATCGAGGGTGTCTGTGGATAAGTAGAAAATGATCAACAAGATCATGGATCTTTTTTGGATCAAAGGGTGTGATCTAACTTTGATCATAATGAGGATTAGCTGGGATCAAAATGGCTACTTATACACAAGGGGGAATTACCTAGAAAGTTGTTATTTGGATAACTATAGGTTGATCACCGTATATGTATGATCTTATCCACAGAGAAAATTGAAAAAAGGACATGTATTTCGATTTATTTTCAAAAAAGTTATTCACAATCACGATTTTCAGAGACAAAAAAAGCGGCATAAGCCGCTTTTTAGAAGATTGGGGTGTTAAAACTGGTCACTATGATCGTTAAACCATTCCCCTGCAGCATCTTCTGGGACCGGTGTTTCAAGAACATCGATGGTAAAACAAGCAGAAATCGCTTGAGCACCGAGCTCTTTTAGTTGGCTGTGGACTGATTTACCTGCCAAACAGAAGGTATCGTAGCTCGAATCTCCAAGCGCCACTACAGCAAAGCGAACCTGGCTTAAATCTGGAGATTGCTGGGTCAATGCGTCGATAAACGGCTTAATATTATCTGGAAATTCACCGGCACCATGAGTTGAAGTGACCAACAACCAAAAGCCTTGTTGGGGGATATCATCGTATTCAGGCTGATTATGAAGGGTTATTTCATGACCTTGCTCTTCAAGAAGATCATTAAGGTGATCGCCAACGTACTCTGCACCACCTAAGGTGCTACCTGTAATAATGTGGATCATTAAGCTGTCCTTACTAAAGAAGAAGGCCAGCATGAACTGGCCTTTTAAGGTTATTTACCAATACAGAATGAAGAGAAGATGCGACCTAAAAGATCGTCTGAACTGAACTCACCCATGATCTCATTGAGGTGCTGCTGAGTAATTCGAAGCTCTTCCGCTAAAATCTCACCCGCCATGTAGCCTTCAAGCTGCTGTTGGCCGATATCTAGGTGTTCTGATGCTCGTTCTAGGGCATCTAAGTGACGACGACGTGCCATAAAGCCACCTTCATGACCACCAGCAAAGCCCATACAATCCTTTAGATGACTACGCAGAGCGTCGACACCTTGGCCTGTTTTGGCTGATAAGCGAATCAGGGTTGGATCGTTAACATGACAAATGCCTAACTCTTCACTGGTTTGATCCGCTTTATTACGAATTACCGTCATTCCGATGTTGTCTGGTAGACGATCAACGAAATCTGGCCAGATATCTTTCGGGTCGGTTGCGTCTGTTGTTGTGCCATCAACCATAAATAAAACTCGGTCTGCCTGAGCTATTTCTTCCCAAGCACGTTCAATACCTATCTTTTCTACTTCATCAGAGGCCTCACGTAGGCCTGCGGTATCAATAATATGCAGTGGCATGCCATCAATATGGATATGTTCACGCAGTACATCACGCGTAGTGCCGGCAATATCAGTCACAATGGCAGATTCTTTGCCTGACAATGCATTTAATAGGCTCGATTTACCCGCATTTGGGCGACCTGCAATCACGACTTTCATACCTTCACGCATGATGGCACCTTGATTGGCTTCTTGGCGCACAGCTTCGAGATTGTCGATGATAGCCTGTAAGTCAGCACTTACTTTACCGTCAGCAAGGAAATCAATTTCTTCTTCAGGGAAGTCGATAGCCGCTTCAACGTAGATTCTTAGGTAAATCAGGGAATCTACCAGTGTATTAATACGCTTTGAGAATTCACCTTGCAGGGATTGTAGTGCAGATTTCGCCGCTTCTTCTGAGCTTGCGTCAATCAGGTCAGCAATCGCTTCGGCTTGAGTTAAATCCATCTTGTCGTTTAAGAAGGCACGCTCTGAAAACTCACCTGGACGCGCAGCACGCACGCCTGAGATCGCGAGGATTCGTTTGATTAGCATATCCATCACCACCGGACCGCCGTGGCCTTGCAGCTCTAACACGTCTTCGCCAGTAAACGAATGTGGGTTAGGGAAGAAAAGCGCGATACCTTGGTCGAGTTCGATGCCATCGTGAGATTTAAACGGGAGGTACTCAGCGTAGCGAGGCTTAAGTGTTTTTCCTGTTACTTCTAGGGCAACCTGAGTCGCCAATGGGCCGGAAACGCGGATAATACCGACGCCACCACGGCCTGGCGCGGTCGCTTGAGCAACAATCGTATCTGTAGTCATAGGTGTGCCTGCTAGCATGTGAAAGCCAAAGAGGGCATTCACGATTAATCAATTAGCTGAATTGTAATCAGCTAAAAACAAAAAGGCGACCTTTTGGTCGCCTTTCTTTATCTCTTTCTATTATCGAACTTACTTAGAATGTAAGCCTTTCTTTTCCAGTGCGCGGTAGATAAGCGTTTGCTGAATTAGAGTTACGATGTTCGATACTAGCCAGTAAAGAACCAGACCTGAAGGGAAGAACAGGAAGAAGAATGTGAACATAACCGGCATAAAGGTCATGATCTTCTGCTGCATTGGATCCGTTACAGTTGTCGGGCTCATCTTCTGGATTAGGAACATTGAAGCACCCATCAGAAGTGGCAAGATGTAGTATGGGTCTTGTGCTGAAAGGTCAGTAATCCAACCGAAGAACGGTGAGTGACGCAGTTCAACAGACTCCATTAGTGCCCAGTATAGCGAAATGAAGATAGGCATTTGAAGAAGAATAGGTAAACAGCCACCTAGTGGGTTTACTTTCTCTTTCTTGTAAAGCTCCATCATTTCTTGACTCATGCGTTGACGGTCGTCGCCAATACGCTCACGCATTGCAGTCAGCTTAGGCTGAAGCATACGCATTTTCGCCATAGACGTGTACTGAGCTTTCGTTAGTGGGTACATAGCACCACGAACGATGAAAGTTAGACAGATGATTGCCAGACCCCAGTTCACAACGATGCCTTGAATGAACGAAAGCAGAGTATGAAGTGGTTTAGCAATGAACCATAACCAACCGTAGTCAACTACTAGGTCTAGGTTCGGTGCAACAGCAGCCATTTGATCTTGAAGTTTAGGACCAACCCAAAGCGTTGCTTTGAAGCTTGCTTCGTCGCCAGTAGCAATGGTCTTGTTCGGCATACGAACACCGATATCGCCAAGGTTACCTATTACACGAGTGTAAAGGTTGCTGCCTGCTTCGTCGCGTGGAATCCAAGCACTTGCAAAGTAGTGCTGAATCATCGCTGCCCACCCTTGACCGTTTGCTAGGTTAAGAGACAGGTTGCGATCTTGCATGTCGTCGAAGCTGTATTTTTTGTAACGCGTATCTTCCGTAGAGTAAGCACCACCACGGTAAGTTGGCATTGTTAGGCTACCGCCGTCATCCATTACGTTCTGACGTAGGTGAGCGTACATGCCGAATGTCGCGTTGTTACCAGAGTTGTTGACTACATCGTATTCAACATCCATTGCGTAGCTGCCACGCTTAAGGATGAATGTTTTCGTGTAATCAAGGCCGTTCGCTTGGTAAGTCATCGGGATGCGTAGTTCATCCTGACCATCAGCAAGCGTGAAGCTGTCTGCTGAAACTGTGTAGCTTGGGCGGTTTGTGCTGCTTAAATCGATACCTTGAGGACCCACTAGACCGCTTTGTGCGATAAATTGGTGACCTGGTTCGTTTTTAAGAAGAACAAACGTATCTTCAGAATCGAACTCAGCAGAGTAATCGTTTAGGTTTGCTTTAACGACATCACCACCAACCGTATCAATTGACAGAGTCAGTACATCAGTTGTTACTGTGATAGTTTTAGCAGAAGAAGCAACTTGACCAGGAGCCGGGTCTAGATCATCTGCATAAGATGGCGCTGGTAGGGTGCTGCCAGATTGTGCCTGCTCAACCGCTTGTGGTGCTGGATTCTGAGCTACGTTCCATTGTTGGAACAGTAGGAAAGAAACCAAAGCCAATGCGATTAACAGGATATTACGTTGAGAATCCATCGTTATTTATCTCTGTCTTGTTTTTGGACTGGTGGAACGGGGTCAAAGCCCCCTTCGTTCAAAGGATGGCATTTTAATAGACGTTTGCCTGATAACCAACACCCTTTTACAAAACCGTGAGCTTTCAACGCTTCTATCGCATATAAAGAGCAGGTTGGAGTAAATCGGCAGCGTGGGCCGATGAGTGGACTAATAAACCATCTATAAAAATAGATGGGTATTAGCGCTATCCACGCGAAGGGCGAGACAGGCGAAGCCATAATTTGTCGAGTAGCTTGAACATTTCTTCATTGCTTAAATCTTGCGCGCTCTTCTTAGCGATTACAACAAAATCTTTGTTAGGAAGTTTGTGTTGAGTGTTACGAAAGCTTTCACGAGTAAGACGCTTGAATCGGTTACGACCCACGGCGGTTTTAATCTGCTTTTTCGGAACGGCTAATCCAAGACGAGGATTTGAAAGAGAGTTATTTCGGGCAATGATGGTGAAATGAGGGGAGCCAGCTCGATGAGCTTGCTTGAAGACATTTTGATAATGTTCGGGAGTTAACAAGCGTAACTCCCGACCGAAGGCTAGCTTATTCAAAATAATCAAAGATTACTTAGAAAGACGCTTACGGCCTTTTGCACGACGTGCATTGATTGTTGCGCGACCGTTCTTAGTAGCCATGCGAGCACGGAAACCGTGAGTACGCTTACGCTTTAGAACTGTAGGTTGAAAAGTGCGTTTCATTGTAATTACCTTACTGATCAGTAGTTTTAGGTTTTTGTTAAACCCGGCGTGGGCATTTTTTCTCTTCTTTATATAAGAAAGGAAAACCGACGCCTCTCAACAAAGAGGCGGAATTGTAATCACTGTCACAAAAAGTGTCAATGATTGGGTTAACTAAAATTCCGGTCGGGGGATTATACGTAGAATAACTAAAATCACAAGGATCCTTAGTCGATCCCAACCTTATTTAAGAATTTTTTTAATTTAGGATCCTGTGGATTACCAAAAATATCCTGTGGAGATCCCTGCTCGACAATATGACCGTCAGCCATGAAGATCACTCGGTCTGCGACCTCTCTAGCGAACTGCATTTCATGGGTAACCACCAGCATGGTTTGATGCTGATTTGCCAGTTTTTTCATTAGGTTAAGCACTTCGCCAACCCACTCAGGATCGAGCGCTGAAGTCGGCTCATCAAACAGTAAAAGCTCGGGTTGTAGTGCCATTGCACGGCCAATACCCACCCGTTGTTGCTGGCCACCAGAGAGCGCGGCTGGGTAGCTATCACCTTTGTCACCTAAGCCAATATCATCAAGTATTTGTTGTGCTTTTTCATGGGCTTGCTGCTTTTTCCAACCACGAACGGTAATTAAACCTTCAGCAATATTCTGTCTCGCGGTTTGGTGAGCGAACAGTGCATAGTTTTGGAACACAAAACCGGTCTTACGACGCAGTGCAAGCACCTCTGCCTTAGTGTGTTTCTGAGTATCAACCTTGATATCATCAATCGAAATTGTGCCTTGATCGGCTTGCTCTAGAAAATTCACACAACGCAGTAGGGTAGACTTACCCGTACCACTTGAACCTATGATGACAATTATCTCACCTTGTTTGATTTCTAGGTCGATCCCTTTCAAAACTTCGGTGTCACCAAACTGCTTGTGGATATTTTGTAATTTGATCATCGTACATACGCCTTATTCAGTTTCACTTCGGCCCAAATTTGAATACGAGTGAGGATAACCACCACGCCCCAGTAAATCAGCGCTACCGCTAAGAAAGCCTCGAAGAAGCGGAAACTTGAAGAAGCCTCCATCTGAGCTTTAGCCATGATTTCGGCGACACCTAAGGTGAAAGCAAGTGAAGTCGATTTGATCATGTCGATGAAGTAGTTCATCAATGACGGCAGTGCCACGCGAGTTGCTTGCGGCAAGATCACTCGGCGCATCGCTTGGCTGGTTGTCATACCGACCGAAAGGCTGGCTTCCATCTGGCTGCGATCAATACCGATAATCGCGGCACGAATACTTTCTGCCATATACGCGGCAAAGTGCAGGGTTAAGCCAATCACAGCGGCGCTGAAGGCATCCAACCCAACCATCCACGGGAAGACTTGTGGTAAGCCGTAATAAAGGAGGAACAGCTGCACCAACAGTGGGGTGCCTCGGAAGAAGCTAATGTACAGCTGGCTCAGTTGGTCGAGTACTGGGATTTTGAATACACGAATATTCGCCAGTATCAGAGACAGAATTAGAGCAAAGAACAAGCCCCAAGTCGCCATCTCCATCGTGGTGCCTAAATACTTCAGTAGTATCGGCAACAGCTCTAGCATGTAATTAAAGTCAAATCCCATAATCTATCTCGTATTTTTATTGGCAGTGTTGTTCTATATGTAAGTACTGTTCTATCAGGTTTTTTAATCAGTGCACAAAAGCAAAAAGCCCACCGCTGTATAAAGCAGTGGGCCTTGAATGGAGAAAGTGAGTAATTACTTCTGAGTAATGTCCGCACCAAACCATTTCTGAGAGATACTTTCTAGCGTACCATCTGCGCGCATTGCTGCTAATGCTTCATTTACTTCTGCTTGCAGTTTTTTGCCGTTATCGTTGTCGACGAAAGGCCAAGCGTTTTCAATGGTTTCGAATGGCTGACCCGCCAGTTGTAATGGTAGACCAGTCTTCTTGATAAGCTCTAGTGCTGATAGGCGATCCATTACGAATGCATCGGCACGGCCCAGTGCCACATCATGTTCAATACCTGTATCGTAGGTTTTTACATTGATCTTGCCATCTTTGTCGTAGCTGCGAAGCAGTTGTTCAAAGTTTGAACCTAGGTTTACCGCAACTGTCTTGCCATTAAGGTCTTCGATACCTTTAATGCTGTCATTACCTTTACGAACGGTAATTTGTGCGCCGTCTACTACGTATGGGTCTGCGAATAGGTATTTCGCTTTACGTGCATCCGTCATTGTAATTTGGTTTGAAATGGTATCGATGCGACCCGTTTCAAGAAGACCAAACAGACCAGAGAAGTTTGCCGTTACGTATTCAACCTTGTAATCGTTACGCTTACCGATCTCATCCCATAAATCCACTTCAAAACCTTGTAGCTGGTCTTGTTTAACGAATGTAAACGGGAAATAGCGACCAGACATGCCGACTTTAACTTCAGTCGCAGCTTGAACAGTAGCAGCAGAGAGTGCGATAGCCGCAATTGCAGCCTTAATCCAGTTATTCATTTGGTAACTCCTTATATTTATGGGTTTGGATGTTACTGGGAAAATGCTCACTAGAATAAATAACCAGATGTTATTAACCATAACCAGATTGAATTCCCGATTTGGGGATAACTAGCAAGGATCCGGGCATAAGTGGATCATTGTGTGAGTAAATTAGGGGCAAGATGTGTGGATCCACCGATAAATTACAAATTTATTGTGAATAACTTGGATCTTATTCACTGGATCTGTGATCAATTGCTGGTGATCTGACTTATCAACAGGTAAAATTAGCGGTCATTTCATATTACTTTAAATAGAGTGAGGGCACCGTGTCATCTTCGCTTTGGTTGCAGTGTTTGCAACAGCTTCAAGAAGAGTTACCAGCTACAGAATTCAGTATGTGGGTTCGTCCGTTACAAGCGGAACTCAATGACAATACTCTAACTCTATTTGCACCGAACCGTTTCGTACTCGATTGGGTTCGTGATAAGTATCTAAATAGCATTAACCGTTTGCTACAAGAATATTGTGGTAATGATATCCCGCATCTTCATTTTGAAATTGGGAACAAACGAGTTACTGCTCCAAAATCTGAGACTATCGCCCCAGCTCGTACCCGTACAGCCGCTGATGTGGCTGCTGAATCGTCAGCACCTGCGCAGTTACAAGCTCGTAAGCCTGTTCACAATATCTGGCGTGATGAAGAGCCTGTAGCGGTTGATCTTAACCACCGTTCAAACGTAAACCCAAAACATAAGTTCAATAACTTTGTTGAGGGTAAATCAAACCAATTGGGTTTGGCGGCGGCACGTCAGGTTTCTGATAATCCAGGAACAGCTTATAACCCGTTGTTTTTATACGGTGGCACTGGTTTAGGTAAGACGCACTTGTTGCATGCGGTGGGTAATGCCATTGTTGACAACAAACCGAATGCGAAAGTGGTTTACATGCATTCTGAGCGCTTTGTTCAGGATATGGTGAAGGCGCTACAAAATAACGCGATTGAAGAATTTAAGCGCTACTACCGTAGTGTTGATGCTTTGCTTATCGATGATATCCAATTTTTCGCGAATAAAGAGCGCTCTCAAGAAGAGTTCTTCCATACCTTTAATGCGCTGCTTGAAGGCAACCAACAGATCATCCTAACCTCTGACCGTTATCCAAAAGAGATCAACGGGGTAGAGGATCGTCTTAAATCTCGCTTCGGCTGGGGTTTGACGGTAGCGATTGAGCCACCAGAGCTTGAGACTCGTGTTGCGATCTTAATGAAGAAAGCCGAAGACCACCAAATTCACCTTGCGGATGAAGTGGCATTCTTTATTGCTAAGCGTTTACGCTCTAACGTTCGTGAGCTAGAAGGCGCATTGAACCGTGTTATTGCGAATGCAAACTTCACTGGCCGTCCGATCACGATCGATTTCGTGCGTGAAGCACTGCGTGACTTGCTTGCTCTGCAAGAAAAACTCGTCACCATTGATAACATTCAAAAGACAGTCGCTGAATACTACAAAATCAAAGTTGCTGATCTATTATCTAAACGCCGTTCTCGTTCTGTTGCTCGTCCACGCCAACTGGCGATGGCACTGGCTAAAGAGTTAACTAACCACAGCTTGCCTGAGATTGGCGATGCATTCGGTGGCCGTGACCACACGACCGTACTGCATGCTTGTCGTAAGATTGCTCAGTTGCGTGAAGAGAGCCACGACATTAAAGAAGATTATTCGAACTTGATTCGTACCCTTTCTTCTTAATACACAGTATTCTTAACCTTAATAAGCAGAATCTTGGCCACGTACTATTACGCAGTGCCATTTAGACCGTAAGAGCAAGATATGAAATTTACCATTGAACGTAGTCACCTGATAAAGCCATTACAACAAGTATCTGGCGCACTCGGTGGCAGGCCAACGCTTCCAATTCTAGGAAATCTACTGATTAAAGTAGAAGATGACGTGTTGTCGATGACAGCAACGGATCTAGAAGTTGAACTGATCAGCCGTGTAACGCTTGAAGGTGATTTCGAAGCGGGCAGCATTACTGTACCTTCACGTAAATTCCTAGATATCTGTCGTGGCTTGCCAGACAGCTCAGTGATCACTGTGGTATTGGATGGCGACCGTATTCAGGTTCGTTCTGGTCGTAGCCGCTTCTCATTAGCAACATTACCTGCGGCAGATTTTCCAAACATTGAAGACTGGAGCAGTGAAGTTGAAGTGTCAGTGACACAAGCTGAGCTACGTGGTCTTATCGAGAAAACCCAATTCTCAATGGCGAACCAAGATGTTCGTTATTACCTCAACGGCATGTTGTTTGAGATTGAAGGTTCAATCCTACGAAGTGTCGCAACTGATGGTCACCGTATGGCGGTATCTCAAGCACAATTGGGTGCCGATTTTGCTCAGAAGCAGATCATTGTTCCTCGTAAAGGTGTGCAAGAGTTAGTGAAGCTACTGGATGCACCAGAGCAACCGGTAACGCTGCAGATTGGTAACTCTAATGTGCGTGCTGAAGTGAACAACTATGTCTTCACTTCTAAGCTGGTTGATGGTCGTTTCCCTGATTATCGCCGCGTAATGCCGCAAAATACTACCAAGACACTTGAAGCTGGTTGTGATGAATTACGTTCAGCATTTTCTCGTGCTGCGATTCTGTCGAATGAAAAATTCCGTGGTGTTCGCGTTAATCTTGTAGATAGCGAGATGCGTATTACCGCGAACAACCCAGAGCAAGAAGAAGCGGAAGAAGTGCTAGACGTAACCTTTGATGGTGATGCACTAGAGATTGGTTTCAACGTAAGCTACGTGTTGGATGTTCTGAACACACTACGTTGTGAGCAAGTTCGCATCTCAATGTCAGACGCCAATGCGAGTGCTCTTATCGAGAACGCACAAGACGACAGCGCGATGTACGTTGTTATGCCTATTCGCTTATAAGCGTTGTTTGTGATGTTTACTGATCAACAACGTTTACCTATCGAGTCGTGATTGAAGATTAATATGAAGACGTTATGCCTTTATCGCGCTTAATCGTTAAGCAGTTTAGAAATATAGAAGCCTGTGACATTCAACCGTCATCAGGCTTTAACTTTCTTATAGGGGCTAACGGGAGCGGAAAAACCAGTGTCCTTGAAGCGGTATATCTGCTCGGACATGGTCGCTCATTTAAGAGTTCACTCACCGGCCGTATCATACAAAACGAGTGCAGTGAGCTGTTTGTACATGGCCGTTTTATGACCTCGGATCAATTTGAGCTGCCAATTGGCATTAATAAGCAGCGCGATGGCACAACAGAGGTTAAAATAAGCGGTCAAACTGGGCAAAAATTGGCTCAGTTAGCTCAGGTTTTACCTTTGCAGTTGATTCACCCGGAAGGGTTTGATTTACTAACCGATGGACCTAAGCATCGCCGCGCATTTATTGATTGGGGAGTCTTCCACAGTGAGTCCGGCTTTTATGATGCATGGGGCAGGGTAAAGCGCCTCAATAAGCAGCGAAACGCCTTATTGAAAACGGCAACACACTATCGAGAACTGAGCTATTGGGACCAAGAATTGGCCCGTTTAGCGGAAAGTATCAGCCAGTGGCGTGCCACTTACGTTGAACAGCTTAAAGAAGTCGCCGAAGAAATCTGTGCGACCTTCCTTCCTGAGTTTGAGATAAAGATTAACTATTATCGTGGTTGGGACAAAGACACCCCATATGCCGATATTTTAGAAAAGAATTTTGAAAGGGATCAGCAGCTTGGTTACACCTTTAGTGGGCCAAACAAAGCGGATCTGAAGATAAAAGTGAACGGCACTCCAGTGGAAGATGTCTTGTCACGAGGTCAATTGAAGTTGATGGTGTGCGCGCTGCGAGTAGCACAAGGGCAACACCTCACTCAAATGACAGGTAAGCAGTGCATCTATTTGATAGATGACTTTGCTTCCGAATTAGATAGCCAACGCCGAGCACGTCTTGCTGAGTGTTTAAAGGCGACCCAGGCTCAAGTTTTTGTAAGCTCTATTACCGCTGATCAGATTGCAGATATGCATGACGAAAATAGCAGGATGTTTCATGTGGAACATGGCAAAATAGAGCAAGGATAATTAGTCAGAGAGTAACTATGTCAGATAATTACGATTCATCGAGTATTAAAGTACTGAAGGGTCTGGATGCGGTACGTAAGCGTCCTGGAATGTACATTGGCGACACGGATGATGGTACCGGTCTGCACCACATGGTTTTTGAGGTGGTAGATAACTCTATTGATGAAGCGCTAGCTGGTCACTGTAATGACATCATTGTAACTATCCATGAAGATAGCTCAGTGTCTGTAAGCGATGACGGCCGTGGTATTCCAACAGAATTGCACCCAGAAGAAAAAGTATCAGCAGCAGAAGTAATCATGACGGTTCTTCACGCTGGTGGTAAGTTCGATGATAACTCGTACAAGGTATCTGGTGGTCTGCACGGTGTTGGTGTTTCAGTAGTTAACGCACTTTCTAAGCAAGTTACTCTTACTATCCACCGCGGTGGCAAAATCCACACTCAAACCTACAGCCACGGTGAGCCTCAAGCGCCACTAGCGGTTATCGGTGATACGGATAAAACCGGTACAGAGATTCGTTTCTGGCCGAGTGAAGAAACCTTCACTAACATCGAGTTCCATTACGACATTTTAGCTAAGCGTCTACGTGAGTTATCATTCTTGAACTCAGGTGTATCAATTAAGCTAATTGATAAGCGTGAAGAAGACAAAATGGATCACTTCGAATACGAAGGCGGTATCCAAGCGTTTGTTGAACACCTTAATACCAATAAAACACCAATCATCCAAAAGATTTTCCACTTTGATTCAGAGCGTGATGACGGCATTACCGTTGAAGTTGCAATGCAGTGGAACGATGGTTACCAAGAGAACATCTACTGTTTCACCAACAACATCCCTCAACGCGATGGTGGTGCTCACTTAGCGGGTTTCCGTGCTGCACTAACGCGTACTCTGAACAGCTTCATGGATAAAGAAGGCTTCTCGAAGAAAGCGAAGACTTCAACATCAGGTGATGATGCTCGTGAAGGTTTGACGGCGATTGTTTCGGTGAAAGTGCCAGATCCTAAGTTCTCAAGCCAAACGAAAGACAAGCTGGTTTCTTCAGAAGTGAAGTCTGCCGTTGAGTCTACGATGGGTGAGAAGCTATCTGAGTTCCTAATTGAGAACCCAGGTGAAGCGAAAATCGTTTGTTCTAAAATTATCGATGCAGCGCGTGCTCGTGATGCAGCGCGTAAAGCTCGTGAGATGACACGTCGTAAAGGCGCATTAGATTTAGCCGGTCTTCCAGGTAAACTAGCTGACTGTCAGGAAAAAGATCCTGCACAGTCTGAACTATATATTGTGGAAGGAGACTCTGCTGGCGGATCAGCTAAGCAGGGGCGTAACCGTAAGAACCAAGCAATCCTACCGCTTAAAGGTAAAATCCTTAACGTAGAGAAAGCGCGTTTCGATAAAATGCTGTCTTCTCAAGAAGTCGCAACGCTAATCACAGCCCTTGGTTGTGGTATTGGCCGTGATGAATACAACCCAGATAAACTGCGTTACCACAACATCATCATCATGACCGATGCCGATGTCGATGGTTCTCACATCCGTACACTGCTACTGACGTTCTTCTACCGTCAAATGCCTGAGCTGATTGAACGTGGTTACATCTACATTGCTCAACCGCCACTTTACAAAGTGAAGAAGGGTAAGCAAGAGCAGTACATCAAAGATGAAGATGCGATGAACCAGTATCAAGTATCTTTGGCTTTAGACAATGCAGAACTGCACGTAAATCCTGAAGCACCTGCGTTTGCCGGTGAAGGCTTAGAGAAGCTTGTTCAGCAATACAATGCAGGCATCAAGCTCGTTGATCGTATGAGCCGCCGCTACCCACGCGCATTGGTTCACGAACTGATTTACGTTCCTCGCCTAACCGCTGAGCAGTGTCATGATGATGCGGTGGTTGAAGCTTGGGGTAAGCAGCTAGTAGAGCAGCTAAACGGTAAAGAAGCGGGTGCAAGCCAATACAGCCTTGAAGTTGAAAAGCACGAAGAGCTAGGTTTAAGCGTTCCTAAGATTGTGGTTCGTACTCATGGTGTAACTCATGAGCACGTGCTGAGCATTGATCTGATTAACTCGAAAGAGTTTGGCAAGCTAGCGGATCTTTCTGAAGCACTTGATGGCCTGATTGAAGAAGGTGCTTACATTAAGCGTGGCGAGCGTACTCAAGAAGTGTCTAGTTTCGTTGAAGCTCTGAACTGGTTAGTGAAAGAGTCTCGTCGTGGCCTAAGCCTACAACGATACAAAGGTCTAGGTGAGATGAACCCTGATCAACTTTGGGAAACGACAATGGATCCTGAAACTCGTCGTATGATGCAAGTAACGATTGAAGATGCTGTTGGTGCTGATCTGTTGTTTACAACATTGATGGGCGACCAAGTAGAACCGCGTCGTAACTTCATCGAAGAAAACGCACTTAAAGTAGCAAATCTAGACGTTTAGTATCTTTGATACTTCGCTCTTTCGCTTAATTTCTGTGTCAGAGGTGCTCACATACATTCGTATGCTCCGCGCCTCTTCTTTGAACTAAAACGAAATAGCTTCGTCTCAAAAAACTAAATTTGTTGTTAAAAAGACTGCCAAAAATGGCTAATGCCGTTCACTTA